>JAYRNY010000402.1:0-4262 GCA_041911975.1 bacterium
CAACCCGACCGACAGCTCCAAGCAAAGCCGCAATTGATGCCTGAAAATAATTCGATCCGTCCCAGTCGTTTGGTTTCAACCCTCGCAAACGCACAGTTAATTCGCGAAGAGCGTCTCGTTGAAGATCGGAGAGCTGAAGCCGCCACTTGGGGCTAATAGGGCATCCCGGCAATATTATCTGCACGAGCCCCCAAAGGCCCTCGAAGTCTGAATGGTGCTTCGTTTCCGCCAGAACCGCATTCACCAAGCAGGGGAATGGAATCTTATGAATGCTGTTCCGCACCGCATCAAAACGATCATAGGTGGGTTGGAGTGTCTGATTGCTTTCCTTCTGTTTCTTAAGCACAAAATAATGCTTAAGCAAACCAGTTGCGATGACGCTTGAGCCAGAACTGGCCAGCAAGTCAGCGCGAGCGTGCACTGTATTGACATCGTGTTTTGAATCGAACACGGCTGACAGCACTTTTTCCAAAGAGCCGTCCGCTAATCTGCTCAGATGTTTGGTAAATGGCTCCTCCCAAAGCTGGTCGCGAACGAGTTGGTCTGTCAGCCATTGCGCTGCCCACTCCGGATCAGCACCAAACACTTCATCCAAGTATCCCGCAACGCACGGGCCAACATTGATTTTTCCTTTATCGGCGCTGCGTTCGTGCAACCAATACTCGGCGCGAAACACAACCCCAGGTATCGCAGTGAGCCGGTCTAATTCGGTCTTCCCTAAATTGATTCGATTTGGCGTCCCAACTGCATAAAGCAAATCAACAATGGCGTGACGAAGATGAGGGTCTTCGGTCGTGCTAAGAGCCTCCTCCAGTCGCTGATTAAACGAACTTCGATATGAGTTGGGGAGACGCCGAACGAGGGTCAAATACTCAGAATCGAGTGGGCCGCTTGAACTCAAGGTTTCAAGGGTGTCGACCACCGATTTGTATGCACCAGCACTTGTGAGCAAATCCAAACATGAGTATTTGACCCGAACGCTGGTTTCGGATTGTGAAAGCCCAATCGCAAAAGAAACATGCTCCTGGCTCAAGCTTAAGCCCATCTCCTGGACAAACGTCGTTCTTCGCGCCTCATCCCATCGGTTAAATCGCTGTGGGAATTCTGAACCCAGGCTGGTGAACAGAAACGGTCCCCACGCTCGACACGTGAAGCGCATCGTCTGCTCATCTGATTCGAGCAATGGCCACAGGATGTCTGAAAAGTCAGCTGCGCCCGTTGCAAGCATTGCCGCCAACGCGCAGCGACGATGGCGCTTGCTGTTGCGCGCATACCAAGTGCGGAGCACTGGCGACAGGGAATCCCGAACCAATGGCCAAACATTGCCGCCCGCAATTCCTGCCAACTCGGAAGCGAGCATTAAATCCACGGCCTGCGCCCATTCAATTAACTTAGCTGCCAACCGATGCTCGCCTTCGTTTCCTTTTCCAAGTCGTTCGACCGTGAAGGCCAATGGCTGGAACCAGCGGGGATGGTTGAGCACATCGCGCTGGAACTCAAAAATCCGTCCGAGACGCGCGTCTTTTCCGATGTTAACCACAAGTTCCTTCAACGACTCGGCGGCAAACCATTCTTGGAATTGTTGATGGTTAAAGCGATATCCGCCTCCAAGACTGGGCGAGAGCACCAACAGATGGTGCTTAACGAGCCCTTGTAGGATCGCCGTGGAGCTTGACGAGGAGGCGAGATGTCCATCGTGTTGCAGCCCTTTGGCTGTATTCGCTACCACATTCAGCATGGCGTCGCCCGGCAGCACCACAACCCCAGCTTGGGTCATTTCGAAGGCGATACCCTCAAGGTAGCGGCGGTGGAAACCTTCGCAGGGTTTTGCTGCGAGTGACGCTGCGGCATTCTGTTCTAATCGCTCAATCAAGCAGTTTAAGATCCCATACCTTGTGGCAGGAAGTTCCTCGCCGTCGTTATGTGCTAATTCGATCACGGCCGAGAGAAAGAGTGGCGTTTCAGTAACGCTGGCAAGGGTCGGATTGCTTTCCAGCGAATGGAGAAGCTTGGACGGATCCCGGAGACCTGAGCGTTGAATTATCGCGAGTTTTTGCTCCCAAGACAGAGGCTGAACTCGAATTGAGGCGGCCCGCGCAAGAGGCGGAGGCAGGCTGGTCGTCCGCGTCGAGATAATCAGCGGCGTCGAGGTATTGCTGACAGCAAAGTCCTGCAGCTGATTGTTCGCGGTGGTAGTTCCAAGGTCTTCTGATATTTCGTTCCAACCATTCAGCAAAAGGGCAATACGACCCGCTGCTCTAAGCCTGAGAAAGTCTGCTGGTTGAAGGCCATAGGCGACGAGATGCTGCTCGACGTATTTTTGAAATGCACATGCATTAGACCCCCAACCCGGCAAAGAAATCAGGATAGGAACCGGCGCGGACGGGTCCCTTAGCAAGAGGTCCGCGATTTGAATCAGTGTAAATGTCTTCCCTGAACCCGGTGGTCCCACCAAGATGACACGTCCCCGTTCGACCACCTCCATAGCTGCATCACTCAAACGTAATTGAAACTGGCTTGCATCTGGCCGCTTGCCCTTGCCACTTGAGTTGGCAGACTCTTGGACCAGTGTCAGCTCAATAGTGAGACCAAGATCGCATTCAAATTCCGCTTTCCATCCCGCCAAAATTCGGTGGGCTGCTTCCCTGGCGACTCCTTCGAGCTGTTGCAGTTCCGGTTCTCCTGCGATATCAAGGCCAAGGTATCGCTGGCAAAGCCAAGCATTGCCCGGTTGCTCCAGCACGGTCACCAGCTCCGCCTCCGAAATGACGTGCAGATCATGGCCAAATTCTGTTTGGATTTTCTGACGCCAGTCTGAAATTTCAAGATGGGTGATGGGCACTGGCGTTACGAAAATCAATACGTCAATTTTTACGTTCCGCTCACGAAGCCGGGTTGCGTCCTGCCGAATCTTTTTGAGAGTCCCACTCAGAGAAGCCGCAAGCCGGCGACGTTGACCATCTGCTGCAATGAAGAAAGCTGTTGCGTCCTCTGCTCCGTCCGCCTGTTCCGACGTTGCCTCAAGCTCCGGCCACTTTGTTTTTCCAACTTGGACGGCAAGCCACTGGAACTCACGCGCGCGTTGCGCGTGAATGAGCATTTTCAATGCTGCTTCGATTTCCAGTCTATGGCTTTTCACGACGGCAAATAGTGCAAGTTCTCGCGCTATTTGCCAAGTTGCAGGTACTGCCATGAAGCCAGCTTTAGGAACGGACTAAATGGACGGAGGTTGAGGTTGGTCTTGTTGGCCAAGTTCGGTCGCAACTAAAACATGAATTACGGGCTGCCCGTGTTGAACGAGCGACCGTTGATTGGGGGACAACGCCACTAAGAGTGACAGTTCCATTCTCTGCATCGCAGTCTCGATGCGTCGCAGAGCATGGCCGCGTAGGGTGACTTCATGCGTGGCGAAAACCAGACGCAGACACTGCTCCTTGCCCTCGCTCTTGAGTTCGGCAAAGGCAAACTGGTCAAAGGGCAGCAGCAGACTCTGTTCAGCCGAAACTTCGATTTTGACCGCGTGAGCGTTCGGGTCACTCGACCAGCATTCGGGTGTTTTTGTGTTCATGCTTTTGTGTGGGTTGTAGGTGACGACGACGCGCCAGTTTCAGCCGACAAAACGTGTCGGCGGCGCGTTGTCCAAATCGGAGAAGATGGCCGTGCAAACGATCCCAAAGACGGACGCCACGGCGAGGGACAAAACCGGCCGCCAACTCCATTGCCAACGGCCTGTGCCCGGAGCGTGCAACATTCTCGCGCAATTGCTGTTTGTCCGGCGTGAAGATGCGGATGCCACGCCGTCCGCGCGAAATGGTCACATACCATTGCTGCGCGTTCGTCGCGGCCTTGACGGTGGAATCGGAGAACAGGACGTAGTCCACGGTCTTGCCTTGCGAGCCGTAGGACGTGACCGCGTAACCGGGCAGAAACTCTCGGAAACTTTTGTCCAGGACGCGGCCATCGGTGAGTTCAACTCCGCCATCTGGGCGAACCGACTTTGCAGTGACAAGTTCGCCATTCGTGACACGACCGCCTGAAACCAACTTGCGATTCGCTTTGAGATGAAGCCGGTCGCCTTGTGCGACCGAGATTTCGCGCGGGAGATAAACCGTAACGTGACCGAGCATTTTGTTTGAAACGGTGATAAGCCTTCCGCCGACTTCGACGAGCACACTCGATTTCAAAATGCCCGCCAGCTTGCCTTTCGCGCCGGGTTCGGCTTCACGCACTTTCTGATTGAAGACGATGACGGCATCAGGCGG
>JAYRNY010000403.1:0-1865 GCA_041911975.1 bacterium
CCCTACAGTCGATGGTGTAGGGGCGGCATACATGCCGCCCAAAGCCGGCTGGCAGCCGGCGCTCCCAGGTGATGCACACATACGGGGTTCCTACTGACGATGAGTACCGGCCAGCGGCGTCTCTTCATCGAGTACTTGAGCATTCTTGCGCGAACGCAGTTTTTGCCTGAGCATGCCTACGTACTCATAAACGACCGGTACTAGATAAAGACTCAGAATAGATGAAACCACCATGCCTCCACAGACAGCGGTACCCAGCGAGTGGCGGCTGGCGGCGCCGGCGCCGTGCGCGAATACCAGCGGCATGATGCCCATGATGAAGGCCATCGACGTCATCAAGATCGGGCGCAAACGAATGGTGGCAGCTTTGACGACAGACTCTTTTATGCTCAGGCCTTTCTCATACAACTGGTTGGCGTATTCAACAATCAAGATTGCGTTTTTGCTAGCCAGTCCAATCAGCATCACAAGCCCGATCTGGCAGAAAACATCATTCTCCAGACCGCGCGCGGATTGAGCAGCAAGGGCGCCCAGCATAGCCAGTGGGACGGACAAAAGAATGATAAATGGATCAAGAAAACTTTCGTACTGGGCGGCAAGCACAAGGAAGACGAAGACAAATCCCAGAGCAAAGAGAATGAAAGACTTACTGCCTGATTCCGTTTGCTCGAGCGCAATCCCCGACCATTCATAGCCCATACCTGGGGGCAGGTTTTCCTTCGCCAGCTGCTCCATCTTGTCCATAGCCTGGCCGGAACTGATACCGGGGGCGGCACTACCATTTATTTCAGTCGAACGGAAAAGATTGTAGTGAGTGATCGTTTGCGGTGTCGTGGTGCGCGTCACTGTGACCAGATTGGCGAGACTTATCATCTTCCCTGATTTGGAGCGCACGTAAAACTGCGTGATGTCCTTGGGATTAGAACGGAATTTTTGATCCGCTTGTACATAGACTCTGTAGATGCGATTTCCCATATCGAAATCGTTGACATATTCAGAACCGAGAAAGACCTGAAGAGTGCGAAAAACATCGTTCATGTCGACGCCCACGGCTTTCGCCTTTTCGCGGAAGACAGTGACGACCAATTGAGGAGAATTAGCCTTAAAGCTCGAGAAAACGCCGCGCAGCTCCGGACTCTGATTGCCCTTCTGG
Organism: bacterium; assembly: GCA_041911975.1. Taxonomy (GTDB): domain Bacteria; phylum Cyanobacteriota; class Vampirovibrionia; order Obscuribacterales; family Obscuribacteraceae; genus QKMZ01. Next base: position 1,154 of record JAYRNY010000403.1, read on the forward strand.
CACAGCATTTTTGTGGCATCCGCGATCATCTTCGTATCGCCGCCGATCATGTCTTGCAGTTCGAATTGGAAGCCGCCGAAACTGCCGAGCCCTTCGATGACCGGAGGGTTAAACGGAATCACGGTGGCATCGGTAATTTGCGAGAGGGGTCCACGAATATGCTCGATAACTTCGTCAAGTGACTGCCCTTTCTTGCGTTGTTTCCACGGCTTCAGGCTGGCGAAAAGCAGACCGTTGTTGGGCGAATTTCCGGCGAAGCTGAATCCGGCAATGCCGAAATTCGATTCGATGGCCGGCTCTTTTGCAAGCGCTTCGTCGACGCGTTCCAGGACTTTGGAAGTGTATCCAAGCGAGACGCCTTCAGGAGCCTCGACAATGACGATGAAATAGCCCTGGTCTTCATTGGGCACGAAGCCTCTTGGCACTGTGGTGAATAGCCAGTAGGTCAGCCCCATGCAGACGAAGAAGGCGAGAATAACCAGCGGTTTGACCTTGAGTGCCAGGCGCAGTGACCATTCGTAGCTGGTCTTCAGCCAGTCGAGGAACATATTGATTGGAGCAAAAATAACGCTCTGCTTCTCAGAATGTCCTTTGAGCCATTTGGCGGAAAGTGCCGGCGTCAGAGTCAGCGCCACCCACGTAGAGATGCCTACAGAGCAGGCTATGGTGAGGGCGAATTGGCGATAGAGAAGACCCGTGGTACCGGGGAAAA
>JAYRNY010000404.1:0-10227 GCA_041911975.1 bacterium
AATCGACGGCCGCGGTGACGAAGTTGGCGAAACCCATGTTGGTTATGAAACGCCCGCGTTTGTCCACGCGCAGGAGTGGCTCACCACCTTCGCTCCATTCAGAGATGCGCATCTTGCCGCCCAACATGCCGGTTTCCACTCCCACATATGGGATTGGTTCCGTGAGGGCGAAGGCGCCCCGCCAGGTCTTTTCACCAGGGCGCGGGCAGGCGGCGTTCATGTAGAAATGGCGCTGTTCGTCCGTGCCGCACTCATGGATGGGCGCCAGCGCTAGATTGCCGGCCATGGAAGCGGTGGCGGCGCCACCGTCAACCCAGGAAAGCTCGAGAACGAGAAGCGCAAGTACGAGATTTTTCGGACCTTCTATGAAGCCGCCGTCTTCGGGGTCCATGAAAGCAGCGGTCAGTCCGGCCTCGTCAAATGCCTTCAGCAACTGGTTCTTCTTTTCTGTCCACTCGTGATTGGCGCGCTCTCCCTGGGCCACCAGCCTGGCAACAGGACCCCTGGCAACTGAGCGGGCGGATTGGACAAGCATTTGCAAGTCAAACCTGTCAGCGAATCGCCACATGATTGCCCGCACCTCGTCGCCGGGCAGGGTAGCCAGCGTTAACCCGGGATGTTCGCGCGTCGCTTCCATCAACATACTCCTTACTTTCGGGCATCTTGCTTCAGGCATCGCCCTTGCGTCCCGAGCCTCGGATGAGCCTGGCACGGCCGCAGACGGGCTCATCCGTCAGAATCCGTAAGGATGAGTCTATAGCTTTTATGTGGGGCTGTCCTCAACCGAATTGCTGAGAGGAGTAGCCTCCGTAAGCAGGAGGCGTGTATCAAAAAGGTCGTGGTTGCCTACACATAGCAGTGATTCGTAACCATCGATCTTATATAATGACCGGCTTAAAACCAGTTTCCGGAGCTTATCATGACAAGTGAAACACCCACTGCAACTACAGCTGCCGCCGTCATCAAACCGCGAATCCGGGGGTTTATCTGCGTTACGACCCATCCGGAAGGTTGTGAAGCAAATGTTGCAGAGCAGATTGCCTGGGTAAAGAAACGGGGTCCAATCAACATGCCCAAGAGGGTGCTGGTTATCGGCGCTTCGACGGGTTATGGTCTGGCATCGCGCATCGTCGCCGGTTTTGCCGGCGGTGCAGGGACGCTGGGTGTCTATTTCGAGAAGGAGCCGGAAGGTGGCAAAACTGCCACAGCAGGCTGGTACAACTCGCGTGCATTCGAGAAATTTGCAAAGCAGGCGGGCCTTTACGCGCGCAGCCTCAACGGCGATGCCTTCTCGTATGAGATCAAGGATCAAGTAATAGACATAATCAAGAAGGATTTAGGTCAGGTTGATCTGGTGGTTTTCAGTCTGGCCTCCCCGAGAAGAAAACATCCAGAGACAGGTAAGATTCACAACTCGGCACTGAGACCTGTCGGACAGTCATTTACAAACAAGACACTGGATACGGACAGAGGCATAGTAAAAGATATAACCATCGAACCTGCCGGCGTGGACGATATCGCCGAAACAATTGCCGTGATGGGTGGAGAACCCTGGGAGTTGTGGATGGACAAGCTGAAAACAGCTGGCGTGCTTGCCGACGGCGCCAGCACCGTTGCTTACTCATACATCGGGCCGGAAGTGACCTGGCCGATCTACAGAGACGGTACCATCGGAGCCGCCAAGGCAGATCTGGAGCGCGCCGCCAAGAGCATTAATTTGCTGCTTGCTCCCACCGGTGGACGAGCTTACGTCGCGATCAATCAGGCAATCGTTACTCAGGCGAGCTCAGCCATACCTGTTGTTCCCCTCTACATTTCCCTTCTCTTCAAAGAATTGAAGAAACGCGACATCTATGAAGGGGCCATCGAGCAAATCTATAGATTGCTTGCCGAGCATATGTACAGCGGCAAGGCGCCCAAACTGGACGAACGCGACCGCCTGCGCATTGACGATCTGGAAATGCGTCCGGAAGTGCAGCAGGCCGTGACCGAACTCTGGCAGAAAGTGACGACGGAAAACTTGCAAGAGATATCCGACTTTGATGGATATCGCGCTGAGTTCCTCAAATTGTTCGGGTTCGGATTGGCAGGCGTGGACTACGAAAAGCCCGTCGATCTGTCGAGCTGGTCCTAGGCAACACAGAAGAAGCTGAACTCGCTTGATAAGCCAAAAGCTTTCGGCACCACCGATGGTGCAAGATTGGCTTCGGCGCGACTTTCAGATTGACTAGCTTGCATAAACATATTCCCTGCTCGGGGTCCAACTGCGCGACAGCTGAGAGATCCTCCCCAAAAAGAAAACCGCCTTTCGGCGGAGAACTTAATGGTGGGCGAGAAGGGGCTTGAACCCTTACGTATTGCTACACTAGATCCTAAGGACAACACCGCGTACATCTATAAGTGTGCGCTAAAGAGCACTCTTTCAGATTGGCTCGACAAGCCGCTGATTGAAATCAAAAAGGATATGGTGGAGCGCCGCCATAAGAGCATTACTGATAAAGGGCACGCTGGACATGCCGATCACACGATGCGAATCTTGCGCGTACTATTTACCTATGCAATGATTACCTACGAACATCCGGACAGTGAGTCCATCTTCACGAGTAACCCTGTAAAAAGACTTTCACAAGCGCGTGTCTGGAACAAATCTGTCAGGCGGCAAACGGTGATCAAGAGCCATGAGTTGAAGGCGTGGTGCAAAGCTGTGATGGGATTGTCGAACAAGACCGCTGTTGCTGCTTCTCTTCACCGGATTGTGTAAGAGCGAGGCGGCAGCGTTGCTCTGGGAGAACGTTGATCTGAAGGGACGAACTCTTTTGATTCCAGATCCGAAGAATCGAGAACCACACATGCTGCCGCTCACCAACTTTCTTAACGCCATGCTCAAGGAGCGCTGGGAAAGTCGAGAGAATGAATATGTATCTCCTGGAACGGGAGAGAAATACAGGTATATTCGGGATGTCCGCTATCACATGGAATTGGTTACTGAAAGTTCCGAGGTGAAATTCATGCTTCACGATCTTCGTCGGACTTTCCTCACAATCGCTGATACTCAAGATCTTTCCGCCTATGCAATCAAAAAGCTGGCCAATCACAAAATGACTTCGGATGTGACGGCTGGCTACATCGTCTCAGACGTTGAGCGGCTAAGGGATCCGATGAACAAGATCCACAAGTTTATCGAAGACCGAGTAGGAAAGGACGTTCTAGATCTCTCCGTTAAAAAGCCACGAGTGTTGCGAATGGAGTCGAAGAAGAAGGCACAGTCGTAAAAGCTGACAGCGCATGTACTCAGCTCTGGTCAATCAACCAATCCCATTCTGGAGTGTGCCGCTTCGCAAAGTCAGATGGAAAAGACCGATTGGAATTGAATTTGCACGATGAAGCTTTATCGAGATCGCCGTCACTGCGCCAAAGTCGAACGGCCCAGTCGGCTGTTTCGCTAGGGTACTCTTCGTAAAGCTCCAGCAACGGATGATAATCGCTTTTGCTGAAGCGGTACATCGCGAGTACAATTGATTTGCAGACAGCGAGCGCGGCCACATCGTTGCCCTTTTCTAACTGCAGCTGGAGCCGATCGAAATAAGGTTCCATTGTCTCAGTAAGTGCTTCCGCCACAGCCTCTTCCGGCTCGGTATATCCACCGCGCCTTCGACCAGAGCGTTTGAGAACATCACCTTCGTCGAGAGCATCTATCGTTTCCTCAATCTCAGCAGCTAAGGAAAACTCGTCTGGATTTTCAATTGCATAACTCGCTAGCTCAGAAACCTCGGAACGCAATTCCGGATGGCGCTCCACTAGCAGCTCTAAAACACGCTTCGCTAATCGCAGGTCAAGCGCGGAAACATCTTCCGGTCCCGAGCCGTTCTTTTTACTTTTTCGCGCCATTGTGATGCTCCATGAATTCAACAAAGCAACTAGTCATCGTATTCGCCTCTTAGTGCCTTGACGACCTCTTCAACAAGTTCTTTGTCATCGATCGCCTTGCGGAGATCTGGTGCAAGTTTTTCTGCCATCCATTCCGAAGCACCTTCAGTATCCCACCACAAATAACCCTGATCCATTACGTAAGCAATGGCTTCATTGTCGTCGCCAAAGCCAATGTAAGCAGGCGGCTCGTCTGGCATTTCGACGATGTCTGACAAATAGATAGGGACGTTAATGTTTGCCTTGAAAGCGTCCTTCAGCCCTTTCTCTGAAACCTTTGATGGTCCGTTCTTGCGGAAGAGATGGAGTGCCTTGGTGTATAAGAGCGCGGCGCTTGGATCGTTTTTGTGAGCAGCGAGAAGCTTTTCTAATTCCTGACCACACTGCGCTTCATACAAACATCCGGCTAGCTGATATCGAATTCCTTGATTGTCGTTTGGATTCAGTTCCATCAGCTTGCGGTAGAGCGTAAGCGCTTCATTGAGCTCATCTTCCCCTTGCAATTCCATCGCCAATCTAGCCAATGCACGCATGACAGGGCGTGTTTCGTGCGCCAACCAGCAGACTCCCTTGTATTCTGTTTCCCAGTCTTTTCCAAGCGCGCGCCCGCCGGCTGCTACGGCCTTTCGGTATAGTTCAATTCGCTTTCGCCCATCTCTCACTTCTTCGGCCAGCACCAGGTACGCGTCCGCACAATCATCCGAGATTTCCAGAGCTTCTCGCGCGAGCACCGCTCTCTTTTTGCCAGTAGATTCCCAGGCTTCGTACACCTTATCCTGCGCCAGGCGCAAGCTCTCCGCCTTAGACATCTGGCGAGATGTTTTCTTTGGCATTTGAACGACGTTTGATTTAGTGGTGCGTTTGGTCACGGTTTCTATCCTCCAGAGGATGGCCGGTGACGATCAATCGCCGGCTGAATCAGAGTGCGGATTTTATGGATGGTGTCGATCATCCGCCGCTGTTCGCGACAGGTGACGAAGACGATACGCCAGCGCCGTGAGACGCCGAGCAGAACGCTTGTTTTTAACAGCCATGGCCAGCGCTTTTGGCTGCCCGATAACAACCACCAGCTTCTTTCCTCTGGTCACGCCAGTGTATAGCAAGTTGCGCTCCAGCATCATGAAATGCTGTGTGGCAAGAGGGATTACGACTGCCGGGTACTCGGAACCCTGGGACTTATGAATAGACGCTGCGTAGGCTAACGAAATTTCGTCCAGTTCGTTGACGTCGTATTTGACCTCTCGACCATCGAACTCGATGACTAGTTCTGACTCTTCCATGTCGATACTAGATATGGTGCCTATGTCGCCATTGAATACTTCTTTGTCGTAATTGTTGACGGTTTGAAGAACTTTATCGCCGGCCCCATAACTCCAACCAAATTTCGTCACCTGGGGACCACTGCTTGAATTGAGATGTTTTTGTAATTCGACGTTTAAAGAACGACTTCCAAGCCCGCCGCGATTCATAGGGGTTAGTACTTGAACATCCTTGATGGCATCAAGCCCAAATCTTTTTGGAATTCGCTCGCAGACAATCTGCAATACTTTCTCGCTGATCTCTTCCGGTGTTTCGGCCGGCACAAAATAGAAGTCGGAGAGTTCCTCTTGTTTTTCTGCCTTAGCTGGCATTTTTCCTTGGTTTATTCGGTGCGCGTTGACAATGATCTTTGACGTTGCTGCCTGGCGGAAGATCTCAGTCAGTCTGACGACCGGTATCGTTTCAGAAGCTATGATGTCGGATAGAACTGCGCCAGGACCGACTGATGGAAGCTGATCGACATCACCGACTAGCAGTAAAGCGGCCGTATCTGGAATTGCCTTGAGCAGCTGATTCATCAAGACGATATCGATCATTGAAGCTTCGTCTACAACGACAATGTCCACTTCCAACGGATTGTCTCTGTTGCGCTTGAATCCAAAAGCTTTGGGATCGAACTCAAGGAGACGGTGGATAGTCTTTGCATCAAGACTCGTCGACTCGGAAAGACGCTTGGCCGCTCGTCCGGTAGGCGCGCATAGAAGAATCTCTGCTTGCTTGGCGGCAATTATACGCAAGATGCTATTAACAAGCGTTGTCTTTCCGACACCTGGACCGCCAGTTATAACTAGTAGCTTGTTTTTCAGTGCAAGATCAACCGCTGTCTTCTGCGACTCGGAAAGTTGTATGCCTGCTTTGGCCTCAACCCAGGGGATCGCCTTTTCAACATTTACTGTTGCCCACGGAGCCTCGCCCTGGACGAGGCGAAGAAGACTAGACGCAACGCCTACTTCTGCCTTGTGCAGCGCCGTAAGATAGAGCACCTGACGATCATCAATGGTCTCTTCGACAAGGTTGCCTTCTTTGACTTCGGTATCCAGTGCGGTGCTTGAAAGTTCTTGGGAAATTTCAAGCAGCTTGGATGCTGCTTCCACCAGCTTATCGCGTTCTGCCGCACAGTGCCCTTCGCCGGACAACTCTTGCAGTGCGTGACGAACGCCGGCTTGCGCGCGAATCAGTGAGTCTTTCGGAATGCCGAGTTTTTGTGCGATCGTATCGGCAGTTTTGAAGCCAATTCCGTGAATGTCCAATGCAAGCCGATATGGATTCTCCGAAACTTTGGCAATCGCTTCGTTGCCGTATGTTCGGTAAATGCGAACGGCTCTGGAAGTGCCTACTCCATAGGATTGGAGGAAGACCATGATCTCTCGTATTACCTTTTGCTCCGCCCAAGCGTTGATAACGCGCTCCTTGCGCTTTTGTCCGATTCCAGGCAATTCGAGCATTCTTTCAGGAGTTTCTTCGATCACATCGAAGACTTGCTCGCCGAATGCCTCTACAAGCTTCTTTGCGAAGTGAGGACCAATGCCCTTGATCATTCCCGATCCAAGATATTTCTCGATGCCTTCGAGCGTGATTGGCGGTACAACTGTCAAGCGATGAGTTTTGAATTGGAGCCCGTAATTCTTGTCGTTAAACCAATTGCCCTGACACTCGACGTATTCGCCAGGGGTGATGGATGCCGCGCTTCCTGTGACGGTAACAAAGTCCTGATGTCCGCGAACCTTGACCCGTAGAACGCAGAAGCCACTCTCTTCGCTATGAAAAGTCACACGCTCAACCGAGCCGCTCAGCGTTTCTCCGAGCGGTGTCGTTGGCGATTTAGTTACCGACTTTGAGTTCATTTGGCAAGGAGGGTAGTCTGGCATGAGTGGGCCGACAACAAAGGCTGAAAAATATACAAAAGGATCGGGAAACCAGAATAAGAGATCTTACTCCGGCTCCCTAAATGCGTAAATTCTGCGAACTCTCATTCCTACCAGAAGATGCCCGGCCTGCATAGACTTTGAGATATATGCCTTTGGCTTCTTTGAAATTAGTAACCTTTTATTCGCATGACGCGACCTCTGGCGCTTTATTTCATCTTCTCAGACCTGTTTGTATTGGTAGTAGATATGCCGCGGTGGCTGTGATATGCCCTTGCGCTGCTGAGACACAGTTTCCTTTTGTGGCGCTGCTATAAGGCAGCAATTTTGTCGAACAACGATTTGAATGTCTCGAATGCATCGCGCATGATCACTGCTCGCTCTTCATCTTCCTGCGCTTCCAGAAAGATAGCTATGTCAGCAGGTCCAGCAGCCTCAGGCGATTCGAAGAGTTTTTGTAAGCGTTGTAGTGCCTCTTTTACCAATCCGTTATTGAGGTCCGGTTTGAGAGCAGCAACGATTGCTGGCACACCGCCTGGGTAATGCCGAATTGTGTAATAGAGATCATATGCATCTTTGCTCTTATACCGGTCCTCCATGCAAACTGCCTTCATCACCGTCAGTGGTACCACATCAGCCACTCGGCATTTGGCCGAGTACTTACCTCCTCGGTTTGGCAGCTCACCAGTTATCTCGACTTCCTGGTATCTCGAGTACACGAGATCTACGCCACGAGCCTTTAACGCCATCACATCCTGAACGGGCTCATGACGCCTTTTCTTTCCGGAGTCTACGTCGTACTGTCCCGTCAGCAGATCGACAACAACGGTGTATGTGGATTCTCCCAGCTCAATATCGCGAAAGTACTGGAATTGTTTCGCCTTCTCTGTGTTGTGGCGGTAGCCGTGCCCAATGAGAAGTTCATGGATTGTGGCATACGCCTCCTCTGGTATCTCCAGATGATTAAGTGCACGGTCAACGTCTAACGTCCCTCGGTGCGGATCGCTTGGATCATTTGCAATTAGAGTGGGGACGAAGCCACCCACGATGAAGATCGATTGCCAGTACTTACCGAGTATTCGACTAAGTTCAAGAATTACCGACTCGCAGGCAGCCAGTTGTTCCTTTGAGTAACCGCTTGCAGTGGGAAACATCAATTACTATTTTCCCCACGACTTTCTGATTGTTGAATCCAGGATGAACTCTGCCGTTTCCTGCGCACGCCCTTTCTGCGCCGAAAAATCAAGATAGAGCTGAAGGTCGCTGACTACCCAGCGATCATGAACAAGGCGTTTGCCAAAGAAGATGTCTGAGTCCGATGGACTCAACAAAAGCAAGTTCCCGCCTGTATCTACACGTTTCACACCGAGTGCGTCTTCGATTGATTGTACGTCGGACGACACGTAGGCGGAAGCGCGATTCACAACGCGGACATACTGGGATCCGACCATTCCGGCGCCTGAGAATAGAGTGAACGCATATTCCACATTCTCCCGTGTGCAGATATCAGCAAGTGCTTGCTCAAGCTCGGTTAAAGACTTGCTTGAATAGAGCTGCACGTGTTTGTGTTTATCAAATTGGTATGAATGTGCCCACCGTCGAAGTAATTCCTCTGGATTGCTGATGACGAACATATCTCCGCGTCGTTGAGCCAGCTCGCTGTCAATCAGTTTTGTCTTTATCTGCGATACGAGACCAGTGCTGACATCCGCCGATTTAGCTAGTTCATGGACGTGCCAGGGGTGCTCTGGATCGGTTAGCAGACGCCTGATGACACGGCTGCTCTTTGCATAGAACAACGACCGAAGCAATCGCTTCTCTGGTTCAGCGCTAAGTCCTACGCGCTCTATGAAAATGTTGTCGAAGGCCAGCCGGCAGTTGCCCGCGAGATCCACGAATCCTACGCCGGCGTCATTGCAAATTTCTTGGGACTTTGGACTGATGAAAGGCGCCGCAAATACAAAGTAGTTTTTATTCACATCATGTCGACGGCACCACTGCTCCCAGAGCGCAATAGCGTTGCGAACAAGTCGAGGCTGACCGCTCCGGCTAACTTCAACGGCGAGTTGCCAGACACTGCTTGCCACTTTAGCTGTGATAACAAGATCTGCGGCGTCATAACCTTTAGAATTAGACTTTACCCCAATATCCGCAACAGCAGGGACTGACTTCAGCATGTCAGATATCCGCTCTGAAACCATGAAGTCCAGAGAATCTGTCTCTTGTTGCTTTTTCTTTGATTCCATCAGAATGTATTCATCACTACTTTTGGATATTTTAGCATTTGTTAAATGAGTGAAATATATTATGCACCGTAGTAAGTTTCACTCCTGGTGATAGATTTAACAATCGCTAAAGGTCTTCAATACACACAGGCTGGCAGTTGCGGACCATGGACTTTGGCTAATTGCCGCACTTCGCTCGCTATGTGATTAGTGGCGGCGGTGGCTACCCCACAATTCGGCGTACTCGGCTCGCATTGCTCGTGATATTCAGGCTTTGCACCGATTTGCGTTTATGTGATGGTTATGTGATAGTGAGATTAAATTCCCGCATGGTTGCTATTCGTCAGCGTGTTGGTGGTGGTTGCGGTGGGCTAAAGTGCGTTCGGACGAATGTTAAACTGAGAAGCATGAACACTACAGCTACAATTTCAGATAGGAACTCCGACGAACGTGGAATCGACTGCGAGATTGCAGCCGATATCATCGCGGAGTATTTTGCCTTTTTTGCAAAGCTGTTGGCTGAGGAAAAGATCGCATCCTCACCGAATTGCGCAAGGGTAGAAGCGCTGGAAACGCAACTTAGAGAGCTTAAGCGAGAGAAGATGGCAGTCGCCGTTGAAAATTCTGCGTTGATAACGAAAGCTTTGTACATCTATGCGCCATTATTGAAGCGGTCTGCGATGTGAGCGCTTGGCGTTAGCGTCGAGATCTTTTCTGCATAAGTTTTGATTGTCAGTTGTCTTGCCGCTGACTTCGTATACGGCTTGTGCTGCGCATTGGTGATCCATACCTGATCCGAGACTGAAGACATTCCCCCAAAAGGATGGTCTTTTGCTTGAGACACTTATCTGGACCTCAAACTGCATTGAATGAAGACTGGCCCGACGCGA
>JAYRNY010000405.1:0-3816 GCA_041911975.1 bacterium
AAGTGAGCCGGGCTTGCATCTTTGTGATACTGAGTCCAGAAAGCCAGACCCGGCAGCTCTGCCTCATGATAATGCTCCAGGAGATTTGTCTTTGTGTGCAGATTGTCTAACAGATCTCCGCAACGTTCGCACTCGCACTCTTGTGCTTTTTCCATTCTCGATTTCAGCAGTCTGGGCAACTGGCTTATCTCCAGCATGTATTTTTCTGCGCGTGTAATGGTCTCCAGGATGCCTTCTTTATCTTCTTTTTTTACTGAAAAACAAAACGTCGTCTTGTCCTCTCAAAACTAACCCCTTCACTACTATTGCCGGTATGGCGGAATTAAGTATCATCCCTTAGAGGTAACCTAGTTACCGTCCGGAAAGTCTTGCGGGGCAATGCATTGCGGCGGCTGCACCCGGCTTGCTCATGCTGCCGGGTGACCAGGCAGTACCTATCACCCGCGTGGGTTACGCAATTCGGGTGTGTGATTGATTAGTGAGCCATTCAGCTAATCAGTCTTAAGTGCGCGTCTTTGCCCCGCGGGAAGATGCCATCGAGGTCTTCGCGGGTGAGAGTCTCATTGCTCAAGAGCAGTTGGGCGCCGGCAGTCAAATTATCTTTGTACTTTTCCAGGATGGCGGTTGCCTTTTTCTCTGCTGTTTGAATCAGTTCTTTGATCGCAGCGTCTATTTCTTCCAGTGTCTCTTCGCTCAAGTTCGGCTGTGTTTGATAATGCTGTGCCGCATCGAGAAAGGTCGCAGAGTTAGCTTCGTACGTAACGGGACCGAGAGACTCTACCATGCCGTATCGAGTCACCATGCTGCGAGCGATATCAGTGGCTTTGCTCAAATCGTCGGCGGCGCCCGTAGACAATTCGTGGAACATGAGCATTTCAGCAGACCTGCCGCCTAAAAGCACGGCCAGCTTGTTTTCCAGATCTTCTTTGGAAACTAAGTACTTGTCTTCGCTGGGCCGTTGCATTGTATAGCCGAGCGCCCCAATACCCCTTGGAATAATCGAGATTTTTTGGACTGGGTCGGTGCCGGGCAATGCCATGGCCACAAGCGCATGTCCCATCTCGTGATGCGCGACGATGTTTCTTTCCTTGACACTCAGTATTCGACTCTTCTTTTCTAAGCCGGCGACAATTCTCTCTACTGCCTGGTTGAAATCTTCTTCGGTCACCGATTCGGCCGAACGGCGCGTAGCAAGAATTACCGCCTCGTTGACGAGATTAGCCAGATCGGCGCCGGTAAATCCTGGCGTCATGGCCGCAACATGCTCGGCAATGACCGTGGGATCGATCTTTTTGTCTTTGAAGTGCACGTTCAATATCTGTATGCGACCGGCCTTGTCAGGACGGTCGACCAGTACGTGCCTGTCGAAGCGACCGGCGCGCAGGAGCGCTTGATCGAGAATTTCCGGTCGATTGGTGGCGGCCAGGAGCACGACTCCCTGGCGAGGATCGAAGCCGTCCATTTCGACAAGTAATTGATTGAGAGTTTGCTCTTTTTCGTCATGTCCGCCCAGCATCGGATTCAGTCCGCGAGCGCGACCCAGAGCATCAAGTTCGTCGATAAATACTATGCAGGGCGCATTCTTCTGCGCTTCGGCAAAAAGATCGCGAACGCGGGCCGCTCCAACTCCGACGAACATTTCTACGAATTCCGATCCGCTTATGGAAAAGAAAGGAACACAGGCTTCCCCGGCAACGGCTCTTGCTAAAAGCGTCTTGCCCGTGCCCGGTGGTCCGACCAGCAAGATTCCTTTAGGAAGATGACCGCCGAGACGAGTGAAACTCTCCGGATGCTTCAAAAAGCCGACCACTTCTTTTAGCTCTTCCTTTGCTTCGTCCACGCCGGCGACATCTTGGAACGTCGTTTTGACTTTGTCCTCCATGTAGACTTTTGCTTTGCTCTTCTCAATCGACATCAAGCCGGGCGCCGCCATGCCTCCCTGCACCGCTGCGCGGCTGGCCAGCGTCATCCAGAGAAAAAACAATAGTCCGACCGGAAGCAGAAAGGAAGATACTGAACTCCAGAAGCCGTCCTGTTTGGCGCCGGAAAATTTCACATTCGTGCGCACCAGCCGCTTCACAAGATCGGGATCTTCGATTCTTACAGTCTTGAAGATCTTGAGTTTTTCTTTGGCGGAAGTGGCGATGATTTCGTCTGGATAAACAGTGATTTCTTCAAATCGCCCATTTCGTACATCGTCTAAAAACGCACTGTAGGGTAGCGTTTCGACGCGAGACATATTAATGAGCGGAATGAAAACGAGAGACAGCCAGAAAGCGGCAACTAAAAACCAGAGGAAAATTTCTCCTTTGCTGTTTTTCTTCTTGTCTTTTCCTTTCTCTTCTTTTTCGTCCATTATCTCCTGCGCTTTCTTCTGTCATTTACTCGAGTTGCCTGTCAGGCAAGAGTTTTCATTTCGTCAGGAACATCGTCTTCGTCCAGATCGATGTCCAGGATTTCGCTGTCGGGAATTCTTACAATTGTAAACGAGCATGGTGCGTGAGAGGCGACAAAGTGGGAAACACTGCCTAGAAGAAGGCGCTCAATGCCTGTTCGTCCATGCGAGCCCATGACAATCATCGATACATCCAAATTCTTTGCGCAATTGAGAATCTCTGTAGCGGCGCTGCCTTCCAGGACTTCATACGAAACAATCAAGTCCGGGCGCTTCTTCATGAGGTGTCTTTGAATGCGAGACAGTACTCTGCCGAAGTGAATTTTTTCGCCGTTGTGCAGTATTTCCTTTTCTTCTTTGGTTCGTCCCGGCTGGCGATCTGCCGGCGTAACCACGCTTATCAAATGTACTTCTGTGTCGGCAGGCCATGAGTGTCTTTGTGTGAAGCGGCTCAGTGCCGCACCGAACAGTTCGTCGGAAATTGCTAGTAAGACTTTCACGATTGTTTCTCCCGGCTTAATGCCCTGCCGATACAACTGCTACGACTTTATTATCGCACCGCCGCTTCCGTATCGGCCTTTGGAATGGGTGCGTTCAGCCTTTCGCTATGCCGCCTCAGGCATGCTCGACTGTTTTGTAGAAAAATCTCTTTGAAGCTTCCACTAGAGACAGATAGACCATTGTTATCATTGCCAGTATGGCGTAAAACTGGTAAGGCAGCGGTTTGAATCCCAGGCTCAATCCGATTGGCGGCAATGTGAGCAAGCATGCTGCCGCTACGGCCGACAGGCTGAGCACGGTTAAGAACCGGCCCGGGCGACTGGCGAAGCATGAACGTTTTGTACGTATGACAAAAATGACGAGAATCTGTGTTGCCAGAGATTCTACGAACCAGCCGGCGTGAAAGAGCGCCTCATCTGCTTTGAGAACGGCAATAAGAAGAAAGAAAGTGATGAAGTCGAATAAAGAGCTGATCGGCCCGATTGTGAGCATGAATTTCTGAATAAAGGAAATATCACCATGAGTGGGCTTCGAAAGCACTTCTTCATCGACATTGTCAGTGGGCAGCGCCAGTTCCGACAGGTCATACAAAAGATTGTTGAGCAGAATCTGCACGGGCAACATTGGCAAAAACGGCAGGAAAACGGTGGCCAGGGCCATGCTGAACATATTTCCGAAATTGGAGCTGGTGGCCATCAAAATGTACTTTTGAACATTGCCGAAAGCTTTCCTGCCTTCTCGTATGCCGGCATGCAGAACATTCAGGTCGTGTTTGAGCAATACCATATCTGCTGCTTGCTTGGCCACATCTACGGCTGTGTCAACGGAGATGCCCACATCCGCACAGTGAAGCGCCGGGGCGTCGTTGATGCCGTCGCCGAGAAATCCGACGGTGTTTCCGCGAGCTTTGAGGGCAGCAA
>JAYRNY010000406.1:0-5853 GCA_041911975.1 bacterium
TATCTGCTGTGAGCTAAAGAGCGATAGCGAACGGCTTCTAGAACATGGTCAGAGGAGATTTTTTTCTCACCTGCCAAATCAGCGATTGTCCTGGCTATTCTCAGAATTCGATCATGGGCTCGAGCAGACAAACCCATTTGCGTCACAGCTCTCGCAAGTATTCGCCTGCTTTGTTCGTCAATCTTGCAGTGCCGTGTCAATTGCATTTGAGTGAGCTGTCCGTTAAACGTAAATGGCTCGTCCACAAGCCGTTCTCTTTGGAGAGAGACGGACTTCAGAACGCGCTTGCGGATGTCTTCAGATGTCGCACCGTCAAAACCATTTGACAGTTCAGCTTCTTTCAAACGTGAGACCTCTACATGCAAATCAATTCGGTCCATCAATGGGCCGGATATCTTATTCCAATAGCGATCCGCCTGTGAAGGTGTGCACACGCAGTATTTGAGCGAGTCTCCGCGATAGCCGAAAGTGCAGGGATTGCAGGCAGCTACAAGAAGAAACGAAGCAGGATAGGTTACCGTCTGCTGTGCGCGGCTGATGACAATGTTCGCTGTTTCCATTGGCTGGCGGAGAGTCTCCAGATGGCTGCGCGGAAATTCAGTCAGCTCATCGAGAAACAACACGCCTTTGTGTGACAGTGAGATTTCTCCTGGCTTTGGACATGAACCACCGCCAGTCAATCCCACAGCCGATGCAGTGTGATGCGGGGAACGGAATGGACGTTCAAGTACAAGGGAAGAGCGATCGACGATAAGCCCGGCGACACTGTATAGCTTCGTCAATTCAACAGCTTCTTCAAACTGAAGTGGAGGCATAATGCCGGGCAGTCTTTGCGCAAGCATTGACTTTCCGGAACCTGGCGGGCCAACCATCAACATATTATGTCTACCTGCCGCTGCTATTTCCAAAGCTCTTTTGGCGTGATGCTGACCTTTTACTTCCCTTAGATCTGCAGCGGAAGTTTTTCTGCTGTCTGCAAAATCAAACTTTTGACGCATATTTCGCCGATACGGCTCCAACTTTTCGGGATTGTTCACCGCCAAACATGCTTGCAAAAGGTGGCTGACTGCATAAATATCTATGCCTTCCACAAGCGCCGCTTCATCTCCATTGCATTCTGGAACCACAACCGCTTCTGCGCCTTGCTCCTTTGCAGCAAGCACGATTGGCAGAATTCCCGTAACGGCTCTCGTCGAACCGTCCAAACCTAATTCGCCAACGAACCAGAGTTTTGCCAACCTTTCTGTACTTATCAAACCTGTAGAAGCCAAAACACCAATCGCAATCGGCAGATCATATAAAGGTCCTTCTTTTCTCGTGTCGGCGGGAGCCATGTTGACCACCCATTTTTTTCCGGGCGGCATAAGAAAGGAACATGACTTGATTGCAGCTCTTACTCTTTCTTGAGACTCTTTAACTGAAGCGTCCGGCAAGCCGACTACTTGAATCTGACCGATGCCGCCGCTGCAGTCGACTTCGACTTCGATCCTGTAAGCATCAACACCTAGAAGGCCGCCCGAAAAAATACGCGCGAACATACAGACCTCCTTATCTTGGAAATCATTTTTTGCTGGTTATTTAGTAATACGTTCGCTGCGGAAAAAAGTTCAATCCAATTTGAACAATTTATCTCGAATAGCTCGCAGAAGGCAGAGAGCTATCAATTTCCTTCAAGTACTTCTTGGCGGTCTCGTTGTCAGGATCGGCTTCCAGTACTTTTTTCAGTTGAGTGACTGCACCTTCAGGCTCGCCTTTCTTCCTAAATGCCATAGCCAATCCGATGCGCGCATCGTGATTGGAAGGATTCAGCTCCAGCGATTTGTTCTCTTCCAATATTTGCCCTTCCAAATCATCGGCTTGCCCGAGCACTTCAGCTAGCCGGTGGTGATTGGCATCATTTGTAGGATCGACAATTGTGGCCGATCGATATGCTTCAACTGCCGACTTTACGTCTCCCTTTCCAACCGCGGCGTCGCCGAGAGCTTTGTACGCCTGGGGCTCTTTGGGATCCAATTCCGTCGCTTCTTTCGCCTGAGCCATTGCCTCATCGAATTTGCCCTTGTTAGTCAGCGCCATGGCCAGCACATATCTGGCTATGGAATTTTTCGGATCGGCACTAACTGCTTCTTCCAGGATGGCAATGGCTTCGTCGTATCTGCCCAACTCATTCAATATGACGCCGAGATTGTTCTTGGCGGTCGGGGATTTGGGATCTTGCTTTAGGGCCAGGCGGTATTCTTCCTCGGCGTGCTTGTAATCGCCTACTTTGAAATACTCATTGCCGGTAACGAGATATTCAGTCGATGTCTTTAAGCGAGCACCGCATGAAGACAACCCCAGTTGCAAGGCGAGCAAGAGCGCCACTAGAGCCGCCGTCCGAATGACGGGCGATGATTTGCTTTCCTGAGTTGTAGGTCGCTCAGCTTTCGCAAGCATTTCCGTATTCAAAACGTCTTCAGAACGAACTGACAAGGTATTACAAAATCGACCAGACCCATCATATATGGGACTCAATCGCATTCTAGCACGGTGCGCCGAGCGCCACCCCAGGGTTTACCCCTGGCGTTTTACTGGGCGGCCGAAACCACCTGGTCTTCTTTGGCGCCTTCTTTGCGCGGTGCATTAACCACGATATGGATCTCTTTCAGCTGTTCTTCTGATGCCGCCGATGGTGCCTGCGTCATCAAGCAACCGCCCGATTGCGTCTTGGGAAAAGCAATTACGTCACGAATAGATTTGCATCCAGCCAAAAGCATGACGATGCGATCGAGCCCCAAAGCCAGCCCGCCATGCGGCGGAGCGCCTGATTCGAGAGCTTCGAGCAAGAATCCGAACTTGTCTCTGGCTTGCTCGCGATCGATGCCGATCGCCTGAAATGCACGGCTTTGCAATTCCTGATCATGTATACGAATAGAGCCGCCGCCGATTTCCACACCGTTATAAACAATGTCATAGGCTCTGGCTCTAATCTTGCCGGGATCTGATTCGAGAAAGTCGACATCATCCAGATTGGGTGAGGTGAAAGGGTGATGAACAGCCATCATGCGCCCTTCCTTTTCGTCATACTCGAAAAGCGGAAAGTCGACGACCCAGAGCAGCTCATGCCTGCTTTCATCGATTAGACCTCGCTCTTCGGCGATTCGCAAACGCATGCGACCGAGCACATTCACTGTTACTGAAAACTTGTCGGAAACAAGCAGCAGCACATCGCCGGTTTCGGCGCCGGAAAGCGACTTTAGCTTGTCCATTTCCTCGGGCGTCAAATGTTTGTCTATGCCCGACGAACGCGTGCCGTCTTTGCCGAAGATGACCCAGGCAAGCCCCTTGGCGCCATCTTTTTTGGCGGCTTCCGTCCACAAATCAAGCGTTTTTCTCGAGACCGGATTGTTTTCCGCCGCGCCTTTGATGCACAGTCCTTTCAGCATCCCGCCTTGATCGGCGTTTTCTCTGAAGACTTTGAAATTGCACGCTTTTGCAACTTCGGTCATATCTTTGATCTCCATGGCAAAGCGCAAATCCGGCTTGTCATTGCCAAATCGCTCCATCGCCTCTTTATACGGCAGGCGAATGAAAGGTGGCTTCAACTCGATGCCGGACTCGGAGAACCCCGCCGTGAGAAGCTTTTCGGTAACTCCCATCACTTCTTCTTCATCAGTGAATGAAAGCTCTATATCGATTTGTGTGAATTCCGGCTGACGGTCGGCTCTTAGATCTTCATCTCTGAAACAGCGAGCCACCTGGTAATAGCGGTCGATGCCACTGATCATCAGGGTTTGCTTGAAAAGTTGCGGAGATTGAGGCAGGGCATAGAAACTGCCCGGATTGAGACGGCTGGGCACCAGAAAGTCTCTTGCGCCTTCCGGAGTTGCCTTCGTGAGGATGGGGGTCTCTACTTCTATGAATCCGTTTGAATCAAGGGCGCGGCGAATCGCCTGTGTGACTCTGTGGCGCAATCGCAGGTTGCTGTTCATCTCTGGGCGCCGCAGATCTAAAAAGCGATACTTCAAACGCAGTTCTTCGTTGACCGTATCGCCCTGGTCGAGCTGGAAAGGAAGTGGCTTGGCGGTGTTCAATATTTCCACTGCGTCGGGATAGATTTCCACAAGGCCAGTGGGCGTTTCGCGGTTTTCGCTGCCGGCCGGGCGCGCCGTCACTTTGCCTTTGGCAACAAGGACAAACTCGTTCCTGAGCGTGCTTAACTCGGCATGGACTTCTTTGTTGCGGTTGGGGTCGGCGGCCAGTTGGACGCGCCCGCTTTGATCTCTGAGCTCGATGAAAACCAGTCCGCCCAGGTCCCGCCGCACATGCACCCATCCGGCAACCGTCACTTCGCGCCCGACATCATTGATGCCCAGTTGCCCGCAGGACTGATTGCGCTTTAATCTGGATGGCATGTCAAAAGTCTCCAATGAGGGAAAGCTATTGTATCCGAAGCGCCGAAACCTGCCGGGAATGGCGCCCGCCCTCGTAACACCAGTTTAAGAGGAGCGTTATTCCAGCCTGGTTTTGCCGATTTCAAGGACGGGGTCTGGGCTCGATCAAGCAACCTGTGGCGGGGTTTTGCCACTTTCGCCTCTGCCGAGTTTAAGCTCGCGGAACGTAGTAAACTAGAAGTGCTGGCATTCCGCGGGCAAAGTCTTACCAGTGCGCCTAAAGGGCTTATTAAATGTCTAAAGATCAAATAAACATGCTTGTCGGCATTCTCTTGATGGTTATGGGATGCGTCTACATCCATAAGTCATACATGGCCGGCATCAGGGGACAAATGTGGTACTGGCAAGGCTTTCTGCCTTTCACTCTGATTTCTCCGTGGACCTGTGTCATCCCGCCCAAGGAAAATTCGCTTATCAAAGTCAAAGAAGCAATGTGGGTGCATGCATTCTTCGGTCCGATTTTCTTCCTGTCAGCAGTCGTTGCCCTTTCCTGCGGAGCCGACCTGGCCAACTTGCCCGGAACCAAAACAACAAACTGGCTATTCACTTATTTCCTGCCTGACAAGACGCCATTCATTGTTTTCGACAAAAACCATTATGGTGTGCAGTTTCCGGCTGCTGTTTCAAACAGCAAGAAGCTAGCCAAACTCTTCTTCGGCAACACCCTTGGATTGAAAGCTAACGACGACCTGACGCCGTACTCGCAATCCAGCGGCTCATATGCCGACACGATGGGACACTAGTAAAACGTTCCCAATATAACGCACACTGGCTTGTCGACTGCTTGCCGACACAGGGCGGCATGTAAGCCGCCCCTACAGATTGAAACTTTGGAAACACAGTACTAGTCTAGTTTTCCAAACGGCTTTCTAGATGCCTTGCTCTTTCATCTGGCGATCCCAGCGGCGGTTCAACTCGCTGTCTGTGGTGTTGCCTCGCTTGAGCGCATCACCCACTTTAGTGGAATCGACGGCACCGCCTACCGTGTCACTGATGGAATCTTTGATTGACTTCCATCCGTTCGAAAGCTTCTCACCGATGCGGGCTGTCACCGAGCTGGTTTCCACTGCCAGGCCTTTTCCTTCCTTATGAATTGTCAGGCCCTTGGCGCTGACCCTTTCAGGGCTGCCGTCCTTGTCGACATCAACAATCTGCAGGTCGGGCAAGCTTGCCTGAGAACTCTTCATACGCTCGGCCAGAGCGGCCATGAACTGATACTGTCCCTCGCCGGAGATCACTGATGCTTCTTTGAGACCGTTATAGTCACCGGTTTTGAGAGACTGTTCTGCTTTGTCCAGTTTTTGCCAAACGTTCATTTCAGCCATTTTTCGATTCCTTTGATTTAGTAACGGGCAGCAAAACCTTCACCACCACCGCCGGGCGGTGTCTTGCTGTCGATATGGAGGGGAGGAGGAGGGGA
>JAYRNY010000407.1:0-1964 GCA_041911975.1 bacterium
CAGTCTTTGAAATCTACGTCGTCCAACCCGGCGTTACGGCAAGCAATGTGACCGTCGAACAAAAACCGGTCTTAGCGTCAGCGTACTCCTTTTTGTTGGACACGATTGACATTCCCTTGCGCGTAATTTCGAGCGCCTAAATCTGTTCACTGCCAGACGCACTTCCTCTCATGCACCGAACGCTCAGGGTTTTCCCTATGGTGCGATTTTCGAAAGCGCCGGTACCATGAAGATATGGTGCCCGATCTGACCTGCCCCCCAAAAGTTGAACCATGTCAACTGGATTTTTGAAGAAAAATCAGGCATAGTTCCAATCAGAAAGGACGGTCACAATGAGAAAGAGCCGATTCACCGAAGAGCAAATCGTCGCCATCCTCAAGGAGTCTGAGGCAGGCGTGACAAACAAGGAAATTTGTCGCAAGCACGGAATTGCAAATCAAACGCTCTACCACTGGCGGACAAAGTACGCCGGCATGAATGTCAGCGACGTGAGACGTCTGAAGTCGCTGGAGGATGAAAACGCGCAGCTCAAGAAGATCTTGGGCGAGCAAGCGCTTCTCATCGACGGCTACAAGAACGCTCTCTCAAAAAAGTATTGACCACCTCGCAGCGCCGGGCTGCAGTGGCGGCGCTTTGTGAGGTGGGAATCAGCGAACGAAAAGCCACCAAAGAAATAGGCATTGCGAGATCAACGCAGCGGCATTCCAGCGTGCGCAAAGATGATCCACAGTTGCGAGCTCAGATCATCGACTTGGCGGCCGCGCGTCGTCGATTCGGGTATCGCCGAATCACCTGGCTCCTTCAGCAAGATGGTAAGGCGGTCAATCATAAGCGAGTGTACAGAATCTACACCGAGGAAGGGTTGCAGGTGCGCAAACGCCGGCGAAAGAAAGTAAGGCTATTCCGCAAGCCGCTGCAACCAGCGTCACGGCCGCACGAGAGGTGGTCAATGGATTTTGTGAGCGACAGTCTCGCGACCGGTCGACGCTACCGAACATTCAACGTCATTGACGAATGCACTCGCGAATGCCTGGCGATCGAAATTGATTTCAGCTTGACCGGACATCGCGTTGCTCGCACGCTTGACCGCCTGGTCTGGTGCTACGGCAAGCCTGAGAGACTCGTCTTGGACAACGGACCAGAGTTCACATCCAGAGCGTTGCTCACGTGGTCTGCACAGAACAATATTTTTCTCGACTTCATCAGCCCAGGCAAGCCAATGGAGAACGCAATCTGCGAATCCTTCAACGGCAAATTCCGAGATGAATGTCTGAACGAACACTGGTTCGTTGACATTCAAGAAGCAAGAGACGTCATCGAAGAATGGCGTGTCGACTTCAACACAGCCAGACCGCACAGTTCCTTACGGAATCTCACACCGACGGAGTTCGCTAACTCGTTCATGAAGCAAGAAGTCTCTGCTTGACGTGGTACAACAAAATGTTGCAGGTCACGATGGCTCGGCTACTTCTGCGAGCGCTTCGAAGAAGCCTGAGGAATCAATTACATAGCCACTATCATGCGCATCAGCTGCACCGCGAAACGCGGCTCTCAGCCGCCTTAGTGTAAACCGGAGGTCGCTTTCTTCCATGAAATCCATCGTAGAAGCTGTGGCTGCAATATATGTGCAGTGCACACGACGCTTCTTGTCACACGATGGAACGCAGGCTACAATGCGGGTAGCGCCGATTTGAGTTTACTTAGCTTGCGGGCGCTTATAAATTCAGCTAAAGCGAGGTTGGCAATGAATGATGAAGATGCTGTTCTGTTTTTTCAGGACATTGAATTACTTGTCGAGCATGCGGACGAGATAATTGAACGCCCCGAGTATTTCCACTGTCCGCTTGCGTTCGCGTATTGCGGATGGCCTTACGTTGGTGGTGGCGGTCCCCTAGCAATTGGGCATTTGCTCATCGGCTGGCGGGAAGGCTATTTGATCGACGAATGTTCTAGATGTGGCGATG
>JAYRNY010000408.1:0-6357 GCA_041911975.1 bacterium
GCACCGGTTCGAACATATACACATCTCACAGAAGCCGCCCGCAGAGGCTCGCAGCGGCGTTCGAAATTCTCGTTTGAATTGTCGCCTTTGTACGCGTCGTGAACTTCTATGTAGACTTTCAAGCCATTCGCCAATCTTAAAGCCTCTTTCGCGCCGTTTTCTGCCGCCTGCAAGCCGACGCCCCAATCGCAAACATTCAAGCAGGCATCAACCTGATCGAAATAATCGGTCGGGAGAGTTTCGGCACCTCTTCCATCAACGGCTGGCGAAACACCTGCATGCCCTTGAGTTGAAAGATAGGTGACAAGAGGCACACTTAAGCGAGCAGAGTGCCCAAAGACAACCACCTTCTGCCTGGCGAATTCGCCGTTTCTCATAAACGCAGCCAGGTCATGTTTCAGCAACTCATGCCGGTAGCGAAACAGCCGCAGCATGTCCTTTTCCAGATACGCCGCCAGAAAACGCTCAGAAATGGAGCCCAGGGGCAAGGAATAGCGAATATCATCGTTCATTAAACTGCGCTGGGCCGACAACGCCTCGAATTTATGTTCGTGTCGCCAGAAGGCGAAAGGACCTTTCACCTGCTGATCGGCAAAAAACTTATCGGTCTCTAGGTCTGTAATTGAAAACCGGCAATCAACCGGAATACCGAATTTGCGGACGGTTAAGTCAATCTTGAGCCCCTTTTCGAGCTTCACGCCCTTCTGCTTAACCTGCACATCCAGCCATGCAGGAGTCAAGCGCTCGAAAGCCCAGGGACGCAAATGCCACGCATACAGGGCATCCACGGGACATTCCATCTCGGTTTTGTAGAGAAAATTTCTCAGAGATTTCTTCCTTCTGACAATCTAGTTTAGCGCCAAGCAGATTTGATTACTGAATTTCCCAAATGAAGAATGGCAGAAGCTTGGCCAGGGTGCATAATTGTTATTGAGCCAGCAGCTTCCAACTGCTGACATCGGGGACTATTGGCACTGCGGCAATGAGCGAGAGCTGGACGAAATACGCTGAGAAAGGTGCAGCCGCCTTCCAGGCTGGCGACTTTCCGGAAGCTGAAAAGATGATGCGGGCCGCCCTTATGGAGGCTGAGTCGGCGTCCGATCCTCTCACGCTGGCCATTCTGCTCGACAACCTGGCCGAAGTCTACTTCGAGCAGTCCCGGTTTGCCGATGCCGAGCCCCTGTATGTCCGCGCCCTCAAGCTGCGCGAGGACAATCTCATTCCCGGGCACGAGGACATCGTCTCCAGCCTCAACAACCTTTCAGCGCTTTATTTCTTCATGGGAGAGCACGGCAAGGCCGAGCCTATTTGCAGAAAAGTCACGGCCATGTATGCCAAGGCACTGGGACCGGAGCACCCGGAAGTGGCGACCAGCTTGAATAACCTCGGCCTGCTCTATATGGCGCAGAAAAAATACACCGATGCCGAGTCGATTTTCACCAAGGCCTTCCGCATCAGAGAACGGGCTCTTGGATTGGATGATCCTGAAACAGCCTCATCTTTGCACCAGCTCGGATTCGCACTCAAGGAATTGAACAAGCTCGAACAAGCTCGCCAGTGCCTGGAGAGGGCACTGCCCGTAATTGAAAATGCGCTCGGTCAAGAGTCCAGCGAAGCCGAGTCCATCACCACCTATTTGCTCGATATTCTCACACTGCAAGGCAAGACACAGGAATCCGCTCCTTATTTGGAACGCAAACTGGCCTCCAAGCAAATCACTTTGGGACCAACGCACCCAGAAGTTGTCGCGCTCATGAAGCATCTCGGCGACATGTATTTGCAGGAGAAAAAGACAGGCGAAGCGGAGAAATTGTATAAGCGCATTCTTTCCATGAAAGAACGCGCGCTGGGCAAACAGCATCCCGATGTGGCTGCCAGCTTGACCGATCTAGCCAAGGTCTATCAAACAGAAGGCAAGTTTGCGCAAGCCGAGCAACACTACAAAGAATCGCTGGCGATTGCAGAAAGGGTTTTCGGCAACGATCACTTCGAGATGGCCAATCACCTGACCGACCTGGTCAATTTCTATATCGGCTTTTCACGCTTTGCCGTCGCCGAACCTCATGCCAAGCGACTTCTGGACATGAAGCGCCGGCTCTTCGGTGAATCGGACATGGGCATTGATCCGTCCATGTACAGCCTGGCCACTTGCTATTTCCAGCAAAATAAATTGAAAGAAGCAGAGCCGCTATTCAGAAAGCTTGTCGAACTGCGCGAGCGCAGCTATGGTGCCGACGATCCGCACGTAGCGTCCTGCCTCTTTCCACTAGCCGACATTCTCAAACGCCAGCAGCTCTACGAAGACGCAGAGCCTCTCTATCAGCGCGCTATGGACATTCGCATGAAGAAGCTTGGTCCACAGCACCCGGAGGTCGCCATTGTTCTGGAAAGTTATGCGGACCTTCTGGCCAAAACATTCAGGGAAGCCGAAGCAGAACACATGAAGAATTGCGCCCGAGGCATCAACGCCTCACAAAGAAAGTAAATGCCGCCATCTGCCGCCAATGCTGCGCCTATCATAGTCTGGTTTCGACAAGACTTGAGAGTCGAGGACAATCCCGCATTGTCGGCGGCCGCCGACAGTGGTGCGCCGGTGATACCACTCTACATCTGGTCGCCTGAAGAAGAAGGAGATTGGGAGCCGGGTGGCGCCAGCCGCTGGTGGCTTTATTACTCTTTGTCTGAATTGGAAGCCAAGCTTGCAAAATTGGGCTCGCCTCTCGTCGTCAAACGCGGTTATTGTCTCTCCGTATTACGAGACTTCGTCAAAGAAGTGGGTGCCCATGCTGTTTTTTGGAATCGCCGCTACGAGCCTGCCACGGTCGTGCGCGACAAAAACATCAAAGGGGCTCTGGTAAATGACGGCATCGATGCGCGCAGCTTCAACGCCAATCTCCTCTTTGAGCCGTGGCAGGTATTGAACTCGAAGAATGAGCCGTACAAGGTGTTTACGGCCTACCACAAAGCGGCTACCAGTCTGGTTTCGCCGCCTGCTCCTGTGGATGCCCCCAGAAAATTGAAAGCCCCGCAAAAAAACATCCAGAGAGTTTCGATTGCCGATTTGATGTTGTTGCCGCGAATAAACTGGACGAAAGGTCTGGAGGAAACCTGGCAGCCGGGCGAAAAAGGAGCGAAGAGAAACCTCGCCGAATTTTTGTCTGAATTTGTCGACGACTATGACAAAGCCCGCGATCTGCCTTCGGTAGTGGGTACGTCACGCCTCTCTCCGCATCTGCACTTCGGTGAAATCAGCCCGCGCACAATCTGGCACGCCGTAAAGGAAAGCCAGAAATCAGCCAGAGGTCGCGACAGCAGAAATACTTACTTGAAAGAACTGGTCTGGCGGGAATTTGCCTACCACCTTCTCTTTCACTTTCCGCTCACTACCAATGCACCGCTGCGCACGGAGTTCGAGCGCTTCCCCTGGCGCAACGACGAACAGTTGCTGAAGTTGTGGCAGCAGGGAAAAACAGGGTATCCACTTGTCGATGCCGGCATGAGAGAGCTCTGGCACACCGGCTGGATGCACAACCGCGTGCGCATGATTGTTGCTTCGTTTCTGGTCAAAGACCTGCTTCTGCCCTGGCAGCAAGGCGCTCAATGGTTCTGGGACACTCTTGTCGATGCGGATCTGGCCAACAATACTCTTGGCTGGCAGTGGTCTGCCGGTTGCGGTGCCGACGCCGCGCCTTACTTCCGCATCTTCAATCCAGTTTTGCAAAGCAAGAAGTTCGATCCGGACGGCGAGTATATAAAGCGCTGGGTGCCTGAGCTGAAGAACCTTCCCAAACCATGGTTTCACAATCCGTGGCAGGCGCCCGCAGAAGTCCTCAAAGCCCATAAAATCGAGCTCGGAAAAACATATCCTCTGCCGGTTGTCGATCACTCCTTTGCTCGCGATCGCGCACTTGAGGCCTTCAAACAATTGAAGGCTCTGCCGGTTAAGTAGCAGTTCTTTTTGGGTCTACTTTTTTCAAACGATTAGGGCGCGTGAGAGCGTGATTTAGTGCGGCAAGGGCGTGCCGTTATTGGGCGGAAACATCTTCAAATCTTCCATCGGCTTGAACTTCGCAATTCTGCCGTTCACTCTGACGATGCCCCAGTTAAGTACCAGCGCGAACGAAACCCATAGAAGATAAGGCAAGAGCATAAGCCCAGCTTCCCAGGCAATGCTGGCGAATGACAGAGTCGTAAAAGCGACTGTGAACCAGAGAAGGACAACCGTGACAAAGCCACCGACAGGATTCTTTTGTCCGAAGAAGATGAAAGACCAGGCCATGTTGAGCAACAACTGTAATGCAAAAAGGCTTACAGGAAGACCGATTTGCTCGCGTGTGCCTTGTGTGAGAACCGTCGCCAGCGAGATGCCCATGAGGAAATACAACACAGACCAGACCACGGGAAAGACCCAATCCGGCGGTGTGAAAACCGGCTTGTTCAAAGTCGGATACCAGCTATCCACTGACTTTTCCGTGTAGTGACTGCCGATTGCTGCAGCAATGAAGCACAAGACTACAGATGCAAAAAATACAAATGGCTCGAGCAAATTCATGACGCAGACCTCACGGGATACCAACCCACAGGTAGACGCCGATTGGCGCTATTAAGTTCCGACAGATGCCTGTAGTAAGTTGTTGACTCCAAATGATGATTGCCCAGACACCTCATCGGAGTCCCGGATTTTCGGCAAACGGAAAAACTTTTACTGGCTCCTAACGCAGCGATTCAAGCTGAGCTATTTGCTCCTCTTCGTGCTTCGCTTCCTCGTTAAGGGCCAGTTTCTTCAACGCTTGCAAGAGCGAGCGATGCGCTTCCATCGAGCCGGGATAGAGCTCCACAGCCCTACGGTAGCTGTCTCTGGCTTCCTTGGTTGCATTGGTGGCCATCTGCGCATCGCCCTGCAGCAAGTAGCCGGCCGGATAATACGGATTCAATCCCAGTGCACGTTTTGCATGGGCAAGCGCTGTTTTCGTGTCGGACTTGAGCAAGGCCAGACGGCCGAGCATCATGTACGCTTCCGGCGATTTCACATAGCAATCCAGAGCCTTGTTTGCCGACACTTCGGCAGCAGCAGTATCCTTTTTCATCAACTGCAATTCGGACAGCACGAACCAGGCGTCTGACTTCTGCTCGTAATCAATGTCTTTGAGCTCAGTTGCTTTGACTGCGGTGGCAATGGCTTGCTCCAGATCGCCTTTGACAGCAAGCGCCTTGGCTCTGGTTTCCAATGCCTCGACCATATACCTTGGATTGATCGCCGAGAGATTTTCGGGCAGTAATGCGAGCGCGTCACTTACGGCGCCTGATTTGAGCAGTGCATCGGCAACACCCACTACCTCACGGGACTTTTCCTCTGAATTGAGTTTCTCAAAGGCTGCTTGCAGGTTCTGAGTGGACTGCTTGTTCAAATCACGCATTGCCTTAGCTTTGGTGAGCATGAACGCGTCAAAATTTCCTTGAGAGGTGTTTCTCGTTGCCAGACAGATGTTTTCGTACTGCCCTGCCGCATCTGTGAAGCGCCCTTCAGCCATAAACAAACCAGCCACCGATCGCATCAAATCAAGCTTGCTGGGCCCGGATTGCTGATTGGGAGGAGTCAATTGCTGCAAGGCAAGTGCCGTGACAAAAGCGGCCTCGGCCTTCATGTATTCATCATCTTCGGCATAGCAAAAGCCCAAAGCCGCCAGATCAGTAACCGAAGTGGGACTGATATTGAGAGCATTGGTATAGGCTCGCTCAGCCGATACCCACTCTTTCTTACCTATGTATATCGCCCCCAGCCTGCGCCACGGTTCCGGATCTGTATTACTCAGACCGGCGGCCTCTTTGTATTGCTCGATCGCCTCGTCGGTGCGCTTAGCTTGAGCAAGTGCATAAGCGTATTCCATGCGATAACGAATGTCTTTCGGCTTGCGCTCTGACATTCGCCTGCCTTCAGCAACCATGTCGTCATATCGCTTTTCCTGCGACAAAATTCTGAGAAGCTTGTCGTGCGCAGTTTGATTTTCCGGCTCGATTTTCAACGCTTCGCTGAGATTTTCGGCGGCGCGATTATTATTGCCGGCCAGAACATTCATGTTAGACAATTCGATCAATTCGAATGGCTTGTCTTTGCTCAATTCTACAGCTTTCTGCTGATCGGCGATGGCGCCGTTCAAATTGCCCTGAAAGCTCTTTATCGAAGCGCGGCTTCTGAAGAACCTGGGGTTGGTGGCATCAAGACTGATTGCCTTTTGCAAAACCTCCAGCGCGTCCCTCAGGCGCCATTGCTCCGTGTAAATCTGGGACAGCCGGTAATGGGTAGTCGCTGTTTTCGGAGAGGCTTTGATAGCACTTTTAGCCACGTCTATGGCACCA
>JAYRNY010000409.1:0-4465 GCA_041911975.1 bacterium
ATAACGAGTATTCTTGACAACTTGTTCTCCTCAAGAGGCTAATAGATTCAGGCTTGACTACCTTACATGATCTAGGCCTGACCTATGACCGACAATTTTACTGGAATTTTCATCGGCCGCCCCCCACGTAAAATCTGTAATGTCACTTCCTGGCCTGGCTTTTTAGTCTCGATTACCGTCCACAATTCGTCGACAGAGCGAACTGCGCGGTCATCTATGGATTGGATGACATCGGCCCGATTGACGTCAAGAGCTCTGAAAGTAAATGGACCTTGTTGATATACCACCACTTTGGGACCGGAAAGTCCTGCCTGTGCTGCCGGTCCCTTGGGATCCAGTTTGATAATTCTCAAGCCCGTGTCCACGGGAGCGACGACCAGGATGCCCAGGTCCGGTCTAATGACGCGATGATGTGCGATTAATTCAGGCACGATACGTTTCGCCACATTCACAGGAATGGCCAGACCAATACCTGCCGACTGTCCGGTGCGAGACAGGATGGCCGTGTTGATGCCGACCAGCCTGCCCATCGTGTCGAGCAGCGGTCCGCCGGAATTGCCGGGATTGATGGCGGCGTCTGTTTGAATGATTCCTTTGATCAAGCGCCCGTTTTCAGTGCGCATGGTGCGCCCGAGACTGGAGACGATCCCCTGGGTGAGGGTACGTTCAAGCCCGAATGGATTGCCGATTGCAAAAACGCGCCTGCCCACTTCCAGTGTTGAAGAATCTCCGTAAGGTATCGTCGTCAGTGTCTTTCCGGGCGGTGCCGTTACTTTCAGAACGGCCAGATCGCTGTCCGGATCTACGCCTACGACATTGGCCGGTAAAACAGTTCCGTCCCACAAGGTGCAACGGATATTGCTGAATCCTTCAACGACATGGTTGTTCGTGACGATCAGTCCGTCTTCAGCAACGATGATGCCGGAGCCGGCACCTTCCTTGGGCTGGAAGTTGTAATAGATGTCCTCTGAAGACGCTGATGATGCGATGTTTACAACTCCGCGGTTGCAATTTTTGTAGACGCGAATATTCACCAGCTCGTCTGGAGTCAAACCGGAAGAATGGTTTGCCGACGGCTTTTTGGCATCACCATTTGCAGCATTTGCAGGGGCGGCGGCGCAAACAGTTAGAACCGACAAGGTTATGGCTGCCACGAATCTTCTTGATGCTTCCCTCGATACTTCTTTCAATACTTCTTTCGACACTTCAATCATGCTGTGTATTCTCGTTTGAAACTGACGCACTATTTCTGAAGACTCTTTTCTTTCTGTTTTGATTCGCAGATTCGCTTAGGTTTTTCTGATTAAGGCTAATTATGTAGTTGCTGTGTTTTCGCCTGCGGGCGGCTCTTTCGCTGATTCTGCCGGGGGCTGCTCTTTGGGTTTTTGACCGATCTTCGGTTCAGTTCCTTCCATGAGCCTTTTGATATTGGCTTTGTGCCGCAAGGTCACGTAGATAAGCGCAGCTACTCCGTATGCCACCTGCGCGCCCGGGCGCTTGAGCAGAAAGAAGTAGACCGGCAACATCCAGACAGCTCCTATGGAAGCAACGGAGACAATCTTTGTCGTCCCCAAAATCAAAAGCCATGTGGAAAAGAGCAGCGCGCCGACGATTGGATTGAGAGCAATCACGGTGCCCAGACCGGTAGCGGCGCTTTTGCCGCCTTGAAAGCCGAGGAAGATCGACTTGCTATGTCCAATCAGCGCGGAAAGAGCGCAGAGTGGAGCGCACACGTGTGTGACGCCAAGTATCGCCCAATCTTGCCTGCCTCCGTCAAAGTAAACAGCCGCAAAAACCGGCGCCCATCCTTTGAAGATGTCGAATAGAAAGACGAAAAGTGCAGGACCTTTGCCGACGCAGCGCAGCACATTTGTAGCGCCGGTTGATTTGCTGCCGTGCTCGCGGATGTCGATACCTTTCACGGCTTTTGCGACCCAGTAGCCGGTGGGAATCGAGCCGGCCACAAAGGCTATAGCAATCATCAAAACGATAGTCGCCAAAGGAATTACTTCTCCTTCTTGTCTCTGGTGGCGATGCGGATAGGTGTGCCGGTGAACCCGAATGCTTCACGCAATTTTCGCTCTAAGTACACTTTATAACTATTGGTCAAAAGAGTGCTGTCATTGACAAACAAAATGAAGGTGGGCGGTCCTACGGAAACCTGTGTGCCGTAATAGATTTTCAGGCGTTTACCGCGTTTGCCCGACGGTGGCGGAACCAGAGCGACGGCTTCGGCAATCACTTGATTGAGCAGGCCTGTGGAAATACGTCTTTGTGTTTCCGCGTAAGCGGCTTCAGCTACATCGAGAATTTTTGTCAGGCGCTGTTTAGTTTCCGCACTGGTGAAAACTACCGGCGCAAAGGCAAGCATGCGCAGATCTGATTTTACTTTTTCGGTAAACTCGTTCATCAGCTTGGAAGTCTTGTTTTCGATCAGGTCCCATTTGTTGACGACTACCACGCAAGCGCGCCCGGCTTCATCGATTTTTGCGCCGATTTTTTGATCCTGGTCGGAAACTTCCTGAGTGGCATCCATGACGAAAACAACCACTTCAGAGCGCGAAATCGCTCGCAAGGATCGCACCACTGAAAATGCCTCAACGCCGTAATCGACCTTTGATTTGCGCCTGATACCGGCGGTGTCGACCAGTGTAAGCTCGCGTCCTTTGTAAATAATCGTCGAGTCAATGGCATCACGGGTGGTGCCAGGAACGTTGGTGACGATCGATCTCTTTTCGCCGATCATGGCATTGACTATCGATGATTTACCGACATTCGGTTTTCCTACTATAGCGATGGCAATCTTGCTTTTGATCTCGGAAAGTTTTGCCTCTTCCTCTTTCTTCTGCAACTCCGCGACTTCCGCATCAGCCAGGCGAGCGGTTTTCGACTTTTTGACTTTGCCGTTTTTCTTTTGTAAGGCCCGCTCAGGATTGATCAATTCGACGATTTTGTCGAGCACGTCGCCTACGTCGCCCGACCCGCGCATCGCCGAAACCGGCATCGGGTCGCCCAAGCCGAGCTGATAGAACTCGAGCACATTGGGTTCGTCCTTGGGATCGTCTATTTTATTGACCGCGACGATAATAGGTTTTTTAGAGCGTCTCAAAAGATTGGCGACGTCTTCGTCGGCGCCGTTCAGTCCGGCTTTGCCGTCCACCATGAAGACAATCAAGTCTGCCTCCGTGACGGCCAACCGCGCCTGGTCATAAACTTGCGTGGTGATTTCGTCGGTGGACTCGGTGAGAATGCCGCCCGTGTCGACAAGGACGAACTCCTGCCCGCACCATTCGGTTTCTCTATAGATGCGATCGCGCGTCACTCCCGGCTGGTCGTCGACAATAGCGTGCTTGGCGCCGACACAGCGGTTGAAGAAAGTCGATTTACCGACGTTTGGTCGCCCCACGATGGCGACCACATGCTTGGTCATGGATGCCTCTTAGCGTCTTGTGCTCGACAGTGCGGGCGATCCGAGAAAATGACTATTTCTCGGGAGCCGGACCCTTTCCTGCCGGTCCTGGTTTGCCGCCTGGACCGCTCTTGGGTCCACCGGGACCCCATTTCTTGCCGAGCTTCGGCGCTTGATCATACAGCCATCTAAGGATGGTGTCCTTGGCTGTATTTAGGTATATTGCCGACTCCGTGTCGCCGCCCTGGTCGGGGTGCACGCCAGGACTGGTGATCTGCTTCTTCCATGCATCCGTTACGGATTCTATGGTCATTTCTTCAGGTCTGACGCCCAGGAGCATGCAAGCTTTGCGGATTTCGGGCGGTACCTGACGGACAAAACTAGGTCCAGGTGCCGATTGCCCGGGATCCCTGGGCGGCGGTGGGGTGCTTGCGCCCAACGGTGGCGGGGGGGCGGTCCCCTGCCCTTGCGAGGCAGCCGGTGCTCCTTGCGAAGGTGCGGCGCTTTCGCCCAGTTTTGGCTTGGCTTTGCCGCCGATGAATTTGCTGCCCAATCCTTTAGGGTCTACCTTGTCGGCGGCGCCTGCGCCTGCGCCTGCGCCGGCGGCGGGTTCGGCGGTTACTTCCTTGGCCTGGCGGATACGGTTTTTGATCAAATCCCGCAACTCGTCATCCGATGGGGCATTGCCTTCCGGAGTCAACTGCACGTCCTGGATGATTTCGATGTCTTCCAGGTTGCCGTAGTCGTCAAGCCCTTCGAAAATGTCCATTTGATCGAGGTCAAAGCCGCCACCCTGGGCTTGTGCCTGGCTGTGTTCGTAATCCTCTGCCGTGTTATCGGCATACATGGGCTGCGGCTCTACGTCCAGAGCTTGCGGTTCTACTTCCAGAGCCTGAGGCTCCTGCGTGGTCTCGTCCGGGCTGCGTATATATGAATCTCCGCCCAGCGATTGCTGTTTTCCCGGCTCCTCGTAGCGGTCCCAGTTGTCGCCCGTCAAGGTCTCGGATGGCAGCGGCTGGATCTCATCAATATGATGCTCCTGCTCCATGTCTCCAT
>JAYRNY010000410.1:0-2149 GCA_041911975.1 bacterium
ATCGCTGTCAGGTCCGAAAAGGTGCTGCGCACCCAGTTGCCCAGATTACCTGTGTCAGAGGCTGCAGAACAGCGCAACATAGAAGGATACAACTTGATGGACACCGATCCGAATCAAGCGGCAGCTATCTTTCAAGAACTAATGAATAAATACCCTGATTTCGAATGGCCCTTCAGCAACCTGGCCTGGATAAAACTTCAACAGGGTGACATAGCGGGCGCTAAGGGACTGGCAAAGTATTTGCTTTCAGTAAATCCTGACCATCTCAGGTCAATCAATCTGATGATGAACATTTCGTTGGCCGAGAGGAATTACGATGAGGCAATTAGGTTTATCGATAGAACCCTTGAGCTGTATCCACATGATGAAGAGTACACTCGACTAAAGATAGGTCTTAAGATAGGCACAAAAGGACCGCCACCAGATACGATACCAGAGGATCTCAGCGCGTTAGATTATTTCAATTTGGCGACAGAGTATCAGATGGTCGGTCGCTTTGAAAACGCGAGGCGGTCAATCGAGCGAGCGATTCAGCTGGACGGACCGAATGGCTTGGTATCAAGCAAAGCGACAAGATTTCTGAAAAGCCAGTTGCCTAAAGATCCCGTTTCGGCAGAAGTCGAAGCGTGCTGCGCCGAAGTGGCCAGTAAGTCGTCTGTTAACGCTGACGAGGTGAAGCCGCTATTGCAAAAGCTGATTGAGGAGCATCCAAATTTTGAGTGGCCTTACATGATGCTGGCTTCAATGCATTTTATGGATAAATCAGTTAGTGATGCAGAAAAACTGCTTCGCCATGTAGTTTCGATCAATCCTGACTATGCTGAGGCTCGCCTTCTTTTGATCAGCCTGAACTTATCTGAGAATAAGATTCCTCAAGCCCTGGACTTGATCAATCAATCCCTGCCTAATGTTGAATCTGATGACGAGGGTCTGCATTTAGACCTGCTCAAGGCGCAATGCATGAGACAAGAGAGCGAGCTTTGAAGCGAAAACCGAATAACCTTTCTCCATCTGCATTTGCTTATGCGTGACGATGCCATCATTCCATTTCCCTCCTCGGGGGCAGAAAAGGTGTGCCGATTTTTGCATAAGGGAGGCCGGATCGGCCTAACGAACGAGCGAACAAATCATCCTCAGGTACGGTGCAGCGACCAGCCAAGCTGCAACAATAACTAATCTAACTCCTGCTTTTCTGTGTGAGGGCCAAATGCCAAGAGCCCAGATTTCCGCTGTGGCAACATTCGTTCCTGAGAACGTGCTTACCAACCAGGATCTGGAGAAGACTATTGACACCACCGACCAGTGGATTGTCGAGCGTACGGGCATCAAGCACCGTCATATTGCTGACAAGAATCTGGCAACGTCCGATCTGGCAACCGAAGCAGCAAAGAAAGTCTTGGTTAAGACTGGTGTGGATCCTGAGCAGATAGAGCTAATCATAGTCGCGACCGTAACACCGGACATGCAATTTCCCGCTACTGCCTGCCTGGTTCAGCACAACATCGGGGCAACCAACGCCTGGGGATTCGATCTTTCCATTGCCTGCTCCGGATTTCTCTTCGCGCTTCAAACCGGCGCCCAGTTTATTGAAACCGGCAAGCATAAGAATGTGCTAGTCATCGGCGCGGACGTCATGTCGTCAATAGTCGATTATTCGGATCGCCAAACTTGCATCATATTCGGCGATGGCAGCGGTGCGGCTCTGTTGCAGCCGGTTGCCGACGGTTCTGAATCCGGTATCATCGACTATCTGCACGTCATAGATGGCTCAAACACTGAAGCTCTCTGCCTCCCGGCCGGCGGCAGTAGAAATCGCACCAGCCATGAAACTGTAGACAAGCACATGCATTTCCTACATCAGGATGGACAGTTCGTTTTCAAATTCGCCACCAGAAAGTTGGCCGAGGTCTGCCTGAAGCTCCTGGACAAGCATGGCTTGAATGGCAGTGATATCGACGTGTTTATTCCTCATCAAGCAAACTTACGCATCATTAAATCGGCAGCTGAACGCCTGCACATGGACATGGAAAAGGTGATCGTCAATATAGACGAATACGGAAACACAACCGATGCCACCATCCCTCTGGCAATCGAAACTGCAGTCAATGAAGGGCGCTTGAAAAAGAACGACTTGGTTCTTATGGCGTGC
>JAYRNY010000411.1:0-3187 GCA_041911975.1 bacterium
AGAACATCATTTTCCGCGGTGAAGATAATCGCAGGCGGCAAGCCCTTCAATTGCTCGGCATTGGCCTTGAGCGGACAGACTTTAGGGTCGTTTCTCTTGGACTCGTCGGCATAGGCAATACAGAACCAATTCATTGCGTCGCGTGTCAGAAAGTGGTTTTCGCCGAATTCCTTGTATGACCCGCTATCGAAATTCGCGTCGGTTACGGGATAGAACAAGCACTGGAAGGACAGCTTGGGACCGCCCTTTTCTTTGCACATCATGGTTAGAGCGATCGACATGTTGCCGCCGACGCTGTCACCGGAGACAGCCATTCTACTTGCGTCAACGTTTATCTCTTTAGCGTTTTCGAAAACCCACTTCGCCACTGCATACGATTCTTCAACGGCTACCGGATATTTGTTTTCAGGAGAAAGCGAGAAGTCGACGAAAACGACCGCTGCATGTGCATTGTTAGCCAGTTCAAGAACCAGGCGGTCGTGCGACTGCCAACCGCCCAGGACCCTACCGGCGCCGTGAATGTAGATAATTACGGGCAGGGTTTCCTTGGCGCCCTCAGGTCTGACGATGCGAATCTTCACATCGCCGTTCGGACCGCCCGGAATTTTCCGGTCCTCGATCTGAGCGGGCAATTTGGCAACCTTGTCACCTTGCAAGCCATCGAAAACCTTTCTGGCTTCCTGCGGGGTTAACTCATAAAGGGCCGGACCCGTTGACGCGTTGATCTTGTTGAGAAACTCTCTGGTTGTCGGTTCGATTCCAAAACTGACTTTGACGTCGCTCATAAATTGCTCCTCATGTAGAGGCGCAACAGTATATCCTCTTGCGAAGACTTAACCATCCCCACTTGCGCTAGCTCCTCAACGGACTCTTTGCAAGCGGCGCTACCAGTTGGAAATTAATGAGACGCCGCACATACTGGGGTTTCCCGCCTTGCAGAATGCCGGTTTTGCGGCAACAATCGGGGTCTGAATCGCCGAAAGCGCCATTTTTAGTACGTTAACAGAACGTTTCTATGATCAAGGCTTAATTGACTCAGGTGGCTCATTTTGCCAGGTTGAAGTCCTACGTATCTCCATTCTTTTTTGCGCGATCACTTTTTCACGAAACGTTTCCATGCCGAATTACAGGCTTCAACCCTCCTTGCGCTAGCAAGTCGAGGCCTGACGTTTCGAAAAGCAATCGCTGAGAACAAGTTTGAGAGTACATCCCCTGCGCCAGATACGCTGAGCGATGTCGGCTGGCCCTGTGCAAACTCGTACAGAGTCAGAGATTAATCGCGCAACGCATCCGGTGCCCAGTTCAGTAATCGAACCGAAATTTGGAAAGGGACAATGACCATGCAAAAGTCAAAGATCGACTCACTTCCCATCATCGCCGACGCCGCCGTCTCCCCGGAACTGCTCGCGAAGGCTGTCGCCGACCCGCGCTTCAAGGCGTGGCTCGAGTCCGTCGATGATCGCTACCTCGTGAAGGCTGTTCGTGTTCAGAATGTGGACATGTTCGGTCCCGTGAAGGTCGGATTCATCAAGTTCTCCGCCGATGTCGTTGACTCCCTCGCGAAGGGCGACAAGGTAAAGAACCTGCCCGGCATCGTGTTCATGCGTGGAGGCGCTGTGGCCATCGTCATGGCGCTCAAGTGCAAGGGCGCGCTGAAGACCATCCTCACGGTGCAGCCCCGCATCGCTTCCGGTCGCTTCAACTTCCGCGAGTGCCCCGCCGGCATGCTTGACGGCGAAACCAGCAACTTCGCCGGCACTGCCGCCAAGGAGCTGAAGGAGGAGCTGGGCATGGTGGTGACGGCCGATGAGCTGATCGACCTGACCAGCCACTTCGGCATGCCCAACGGCATCTTCCTGTCGCCCGGAGGCTCCGACGAGACGATTCGCATCTTCGCGGTCGAACGCGAAATCAGCGAGGAAGAGCTCGCCACCTACGAAGGCAAGGCCACCGGTGCGCTCGACGAGGGTGAGCAGATCACTCTCGAAATCGCGGACTTCGACGCGCTTCTCACGCTCGACGACGCGAAGAGCATCATCGGGCACGGGCTCTACACCCGCTGGGCTGCCGAAAAGGCCGCCTAAGCCGCATCGCCTTAAGCTAAGCCGCTCTCGGTGAGCGGCTTAGCTCGTACCCCTCTGGCAAATCGTTCTGCGCGAGCGACCTGTCTCTATAGCAATGCCGTCGATATTGGCTCCATGCCGATTTCGGCGGTATTGCATTTTGCGCTTGCTACACTATACGTCCTAGTATTACATTAAGTTGAGAGAGCTGCCAGGGCAGCTCGGTTCACTACTTTCAAAATTGACTTAGCGTTTGATACGGCGATTGTCCGATATCCAAAAACGCTTAGTGTAATGACCGTCTCCATCTGCAGTTCCAAGACAAATAAGACCAGTCACCGGGGAATATCCCAGATGGACAGAGCGGTCCAAATGCGCTTGATCGAAAAACATGTTAATCGCATCGACAACGTCTGGTCTCACGCGCTTGTCTTTGAACATCTTTGTCAGGTCATTAAGCGCGTCAACGGACTCGGGTTTTGGGAAGCTCTTCGCAAACTCCTTCAAAGCTTCCGTTGCCTCTTGTGCGAATGTCACTTCGGTTGCCGTCAGCCCTGGAACTTTATCCGGCAGAGGCGTGTTCAATGAAATGTCGGCAAACTTCTCAATAATCGGATCCGGTTTATTGTCATTGTGGTGACTGTATGGGTCGAAATCGCCCGTCGGCGCAATCTGAGCTAGCGCGTATCGGCGCTCGATCCGATCTGCAAGATGATCAAAAGTCAAATGGCGTGCGTGAATTTCAACTGGCGAACTAATATCTGAATGAGGCCCGCCCGTTTCATAAATACTCATTTTCACTCTCCACAGTGCCGAATGGCATCACTGTAGATAAATGGCATGACATTGATTTGACGGATGCCAAATTTGCTAGGGAACTATCAGATTATGTCCATCCCGAGAGGAATGGCTCCTCTCCGGCTCGACAAGTCCAAGCTCTCCCTGTGCAAGAGCTGCCGCGAGAAGAAGCTGGCAGGCAGATCAATGCGCTGCTTTCTGAGCATGGATACGGGCAGGAAACACGCGATCTGGCCATTGGAGAAATCTATCGCCTGGCCAAGGAACAGGAGAGCCAGAGGAAGAAACACAAGCCTCTCTGCCGCGCAAAACGGCTGAAACCCCTC
>JAYRNY010000412.1:0-3435 GCA_041911975.1 bacterium
CGGGACTTCACGCCCGTCAGGCGTAATTAAATAATCAAAGCGCGTGTTGATGTAGCCATTGCGGCCAACGCGCTTCGGCCCTTCCAGGGTGCTCAGCACCCCGTGCACCACCGTGCCCCTGGGTATTACCACCCTGCCACCCACCAGCACGTCCTTGCTGATTTTGCCGAAGAACTCATCGCCTTCCACGGTCTCGCCGGCTTCAATCTCGGTCGAAAGAACCAGCTCCAACTCCGTGCCGGGAGCCACCACACGCACATCCCCCGTGTTGACGGTCGGGCTTTGCGGACGTTTGTACTCGCTCTGGATAACGGTGCTGTGCAGCACCTGGGACTTGCCGCCTTGGGTCTGTGTGTCGGCGGAAAAAACGGCCAGCGGGGCGCTTGCGCTCAGGCTCAGCAACAGACCCCAGGCGCACAGAGAACGGATGACGGGCAAGGGCACGCGGGCAACTCCCGAAAGGCTCGCAGAGCGAGGCCAGCACAGGCACTTACCCTTAAGCGTAGCCGAAGCGTCGACTGGCTGCCATCCCCTGTGAACGGGAGCCTGGCGTTCAATCGCCTGGCTTTCCGTTGGGGTGACGTACACCTTCAACGGTCGCTTCCTGTCACGGGTCTCAAAGGTTTTTTCCATGGGTCTCCAAGGCGTCGAGCACGAAGTGCGAGTAAGCTAGCGTCCGTAATGAAGGAACAGAAGCGTCATCTTGTGGGCTCATATTACACATCCTGCCATATAACACCGGAATTAATAATGCATGAACTATCTCAACCGTGCAAGCAGGTGCTGCTTAAGGCAGTATTTGCAGTCTAATACACCCACGGCCCGAAGTTGGGCATCACTTACAGCCAGTTCATCCGCTATGTGTCCCTCTTTGTGAAGGACAAAACACCAGGGCGGCAGCGAAGGGCAACGATAACACCGCATGCGGTATCACGCACACCACCCAGAGCGCCACAACCTGGCAGAGTGACAGGTTTCAGGGTTTTGACTAGTCTTCTGTAGCTCGATGCAGACCTGTGCCCGACGCCTCTTCGAATCCATCAAATGCGGCTCGAACTATTTCTTCCAAATCCGCCACCTCTTCATCTTTCAATGCAGCGAATTCTCTCTTCCTTCTTTTGTTCGGAAGCGTGCCGCCATTTCTATGCACAAAAAGCACAAACTGCTCAGCAGTTAGATCAGGCATCTCAACAACATTCATAACATCTCTTACGGCCTCGTCGCGACGCGTGAGATAGTCGATTTCTCTTGGAAGGTCAGCCTCAATAGTGCGCTTGACGCAGCTATAAAGGAACTCCGCAGCTTCAGTACAATCGAAGTATCTATAGAAATCCGCAGTGTCATTCAAGACGCGCACGTTCCCTTTGCTAGTCGGCTCCCATTCAATGAATTCCATGAGGCGTGCTGAATGCGCCTGAAGCGTTTCACGATACTTATCGATCCAGTCCAGCATCACTGATGAAACGGGGAACAACATTCCAGGCGGCGTGAACTGTCTATCCGATAGAGTGTGATGAATCAGACATCGGTGAAGCCTTCCATTTCCGTCTGCAAAGGGATGAACGTACACAAACCCAAAGGCGGCTGCGGCAGCTTGAATTACTGGTTCTAGCTCGCCTTCTTTCATGATCGCATTCGCTTGGATTAGCGAACGCATCAGTTGCTCGACATCTTCAGGATTGGCGCCGCTGAACTCAGGAAGCGGCTCACCATCAGCAGTGTGTTCACCGAGAAACACGCCATCAGTACGCAAGCCTCCTTGTACAAAACGGTTGTCTTCGATAAGAATTCCATGAAGACGAATTATTTCCTCGACCGACAGCGGATTTTTACCCGCCTGCATGACGGCACGTCCCCATCGTTCAATTCGATTTCGAGGTGGTCGCTCCCCTTCGATTTGAAAACTAGCCTGACTGTCTGCCAGCAGCAAGAAGCTTGCAGCGCGAGAAATGACACCTTTACTTACACGTCCAATGATGGCTAGAGCAGACTTCGAAAGGTCGCTCTCAACATAGGTCTTCAGTTTATCCGTCTTCCTGATGATCGGACAAAAGCTAGCAGTGCCCAAAAGATTGTCACGCACTTTATGCCGACGCGACAGAGTGCCACTAGATTTGGTGAAATATTTGTCTGTGTCCAGCAGATCAACCGATGTGACGTTGGGTGCATCCGGCACTGCGAGCGTATTTCCAGTTAGCAACTCATATAGATACCATGCGCGCCGAGTGAGCACGCTAGTAGGTGCGGACAGCACATACTGCTCAATCGCTTCCACTGGAAGTGAGAGGAATACACGCTTTAGAACACATTGCTGTTTTTTGATTTGGTAAGTCCATTTGCGGTTCCAAATCGTTCTTTTTAGGATCCAGATTACTTGAATTTTGCTATCTTGGCTCCAAATTCTTCACTTTCACTGTAATGTCTGCAAAACTTGCTACTTGGGCTCATTTTCCTCAAAGCGGTTCCAAATTATTCTTTTTTCTCATCCTTGGCTCCATTTTCTTCAGATAGGCTATCCGCAAACCACTCGCGAAATCATTTGACGGGCAAACAATTTTTCGATAATATTGGAAATATGAAAATAAAAAGCGCAGTCAACGCCCTGGCGGCATTGGCACAAGAATCACGTCTGGAAGTTTTTCGCTTGTTGGTTAGAAAGGGAACCGACGGGATGGCGGCTGGCGATCTGAGCACTCACTTTGGAATGCCACCAGCTACGATGTCGTTCCATTTAAAAGAACTCACCAATGCGGGTTTGATCACCTCTCGGCGCGAGAGTAGATCAATTATCTACTCAGCTGATTACACGCAAATGCAGGAGTTGCTGAGTTTCCTCATGGAAAACTGTTGTGCCGACAATGGAGGCAAATGCTGATGAAAAGATTTCATGTCCATGTTGCAGTCGCAGATCTGGATCAATCGATTCAGTTCTATACGACATTTTTCAACACCGAACCCTCTGTCAAAAAAGAGGATTACGCAAAGTGGATGCTCGATGATCCACGCATCAATTTCGCCATCTCAAAACGCGGAACCCAACCCGGTCTAGATCACCTGGGAATTCAGGTTGAAGACGAAGGCGCACTAAAGGAAATATCTGATCGTCTAAAACACGCGAAGCAAGACATCCTGGAGCAAGAGAAAACCAAATGTTGTTATGCACAATCTGACAAGACATGGGTGCATGATCCGCAAGGAATCGCCTGGGAGTCGTTCTACACAATCGGCGAAACGACTACGTACGGCGAAGATGTACAGTTTCAGCGCGAGAGCAAGGCAGCTTGCTGCGCACCAGAAATAGTACCAGTACAATCGACACGGCGCCAACCGGACACACGATACTGCTGTTAGATGCCGCCCAGGCTTATCACAAAGAAGTATTGCGTCAATCAAGCAACATGCCTGACTCCGTGATTAATCCATTGCCGCGATATA
>JAYRNY010000413.1:0-3958 GCA_041911975.1 bacterium
AAATGAAGAGCGGAATCATCATTACCACTGCAAACGCAATATAGCGCAAAGGGCGGCTCAATTTAGCCGGGTCGCTCAACAAGTCTTTCAAATGCAAATGGGAACGGACGAGCAAGCTCATCGCGGTGAAAATCGGCTAGTGAGTAGAATCAGCTGCTCTGCCAGCCAGTTCCACGCTGCGCCTGAATGGTGATGCTTCCTCAAGCAAGCTGACTGGTGCAATACCTTTGTTGATCGGATGAGCGATAAGTGGTTTGACAGCTTCTTTCGAGAATTTCATTACCGGGTCCACGAAGGCAGTACCAGTAGCCACGAGCACCAGCAGACACATGGCCAGAGCCAAAGCTGGTGCCTCTTGCGGACTGTCGATATAAGCTTTTTCCCTGGGCAGAGCTTCGACCTTTTGCGATGGTTTGTCGACAATCATCTTTATCACTACTTGCGTGTAGTAATAGAGTGCCGGCACTGACGTGACCAGAGCTACGCCGACGAGCAATGCACCCAGGGGAATTCCGCCGACCGGAGTTTGAATGGAAGAGCCGGCCCAGAAGACAAATACTTTGGCGAAGAAACCTGCAGGCGGGATCGGCAGTCCGGCCAGGTTCAACAAGCAAACCGAAAGACCCAGGCAGAGAAGCGGTCTTTTGCGAATCAGACCGGCATAATCCTCAATCCTGTCACTGCCGGTTTCATTGCTGAAAAGAATGGCGCCGGCGAAGGCTCCGAGGTTCATGAAGCCGTATACGACGATGTAATACATCATGGCACCAAGCCCTTCATCATTGAAGGCAAGCAAGCCGATCATGATGTAGCCGACATGGGCAATTGAT
Source organism: bacterium (assembly GCA_041911975.1). Taxonomy (GTDB): domain Bacteria; phylum Cyanobacteriota; class Vampirovibrionia; order Obscuribacterales; family Obscuribacteraceae; genus QKMZ01. Next base: position 831 of record JAYRNY010000413.1, read on the forward strand.
GAGTAAGCAAGCATGCGCTTGAAGGACTTCTGGGCAAGCGCCACGAAATTGCCGACCACCATGGAAAGAATAGAGAGGGCGGCAACGACAATTATCCAGTCTTGCGACTGCTTTCCGAAAACGTCAACCAAAAGGCGCAAACCGACTACAAAACCGCCCGCTTTCGATCCAATAGAAAGAAAGGCAGTAACCGGCGTTGGTGCTCCTTCATATACGTCGGGCGTCCACATGTGAAATGGAACCAGAGAGAGTTTGAAGCCGATGGCGCTCAGAAGCAGAATCAAAAGAAAAATGCTGCCCATCATTTCTGTAGGAGATGACATCGGCATTTCCAGGCGCTCTCGTATTGCTTGAAAGGTAGTCGAGCCGGTCAGTCCGTATAGGAAGGAAAGACCGTAAAGAAGAGTGGCCGTCGTAGCAGCAGTGGAAAGCAGATACTTCAAGGCAGCTTCACTGCTGCGCGCATCGGTTTTCGAAAAGCCTGCCAGAACGACGCAGCAGATACTTAGAGTCTCTAGGCTGACGAAAAGCATGATCAAGTCGGTGGAGCCGGCCAGAAGCATGACGGACACGACGGCAGTCAGCAAGATGGCATAAAATTCGCCTCGATTTCTGCCCAGATGATGCTCGTAACCGACAGTCATGAGCACGACGATTGCTCCGACCATGCAGACCAGCAATCCAAAACTGGTGGTCAGATGGTCGATTGTGAACAAGCCGCTGAACATGGTGAACGGCGCACTATTCCACGTTTGCATCAAGAAATACATTGCAGCCGTCAGTCCAAGCAGACTGAAGAATGGCGTCCATTCTTTCGCCTTGGGAACGAACAAGTTCCATACCGCGGCTAAAAGAATCGCCACCACAAGGCATATCTCAGGCAGGAGATATTTGATGCAAATGGCGTACTGCTGCAAATCGTTCATTAGGTGTCGTCCGTTAGTATCGGTTAGATGGGCTAGAGTTAGTCTGGCGTATACCTAGCTCTCAAAAACCTGAGAAATCAGTCCTCTAATTCTACAAAGGCGTGCCCGGACCTCCCTAAAGAAAGGCTTATATTCGGCTCATAAAGAGAGAAGGAAATACTTATAGAGGCGCTCCGGCAAGTATTGCTTACTGTTGTTACGCCAATTAACAAATTCTGAGATGGCGCCGGGCTTAGAGAAGGGCGCTATATCCTTTTTTTCTTGCGCAGCATATGCAAACGCCACATTGAACAGTGTATGGAACACACTCGTAAGCGATGGCGTCTTTCAACAAGCCCTGCCGATTAGCAGTAGGACCCTACTCAGTTCAGGTGTTTCCGGTAATATAATTGATACAAGAGGTTACTCGAATTGGTGGATACATCGGATACAAAGTCCGCGAAAAGAAATTCGCAAGACCAGTCTCAAGCTGAGTCGCCCAGGCGCTGCCTTCTGGCGCTGGAAGACGGAGAGACGTTTGCAGGTCTGGCCTTCGGGAAAGCTGGAACAGCGACCGGCGAGTTGGTGTTCAATACCAGCTTGAGCGGTTATCAGGAGATTCTCACCGACCCCAGTTATGCCGGTCAGATTGTCACTCTCACTTATCCTGAGATTGGCAATTACGGAACCAATAACGAGGACGTCGAATCCAGAAAGATCTTCGCCCGTGGTCTTGTAATCAGGCATTTGAGCCGGCGTTTTAGCAACTGGCGAGCGACGGCATCTCTTTCGGACTTCTTAGAATCTCAAGGCATTCTCGGTATTTCCGATGTCGACACACGCGCTATCACCCGCCACATCCGCGACAAAGGTGCCATGCGCTCGGCTATGTCCACTGAAATTCTCGACTCGGAAAAACTGATTGCTCTTGCCAAAGCATCCAGCGAGATGGAAGGCGCCGATCTAACTGAAGAAGTGACGACAAAAGAACCATATAAGGTCGGGGTGGGGAAATATAAGGTCGCCGTTATGGACTTCGGCGTCAAGAAGAGCATTCTCGACCAGTTGGCAGCTAGAGACATGGCGTTGACGGTCTATCCTGCCTCTGAAAAAGCCGACAAGCTTTTGGCCGACAAGCCGGATGCCGTGTTTTTATCGAACGGTCCCGGCGATCCGGCCGCCTGCTCGGGTGTCCTTCGCGAGCTGCCGAAGCTTATTTCGGCTGGCTTGCCGATCTTCGGAATCTGCCTGGGTCATCAGCTGCTTTGCATCTCGATGGGTGCTCAGACCTACAAGCTGAAATTCGGCCATCGCGGCGGCAATCAGCCCGTCAAAGATTTACTTACCGGTAAAGTCGAAATCACCTGCCAAAACCACGGTTTTGCTGTTGCAGAAGATAGCCTTCCTGATTCGCTCGAACTCACGCATGTGAATTTGAACGACCACAGTGTCGAAGGTTTCCGCCACAAGACACTGCCTATATTCGGTGTGCAGTATCACCCAGAATCAAGCCCCGGTCCGCATGACGCCAACTATCTTTTCGAGCGCTTTTTCGACCTCATCGAATCCCATCGAAAAGTGAGCGTTTGATTTGTATAAACTGGCGATTTTCGACTTCGACGGCACCCTTGTCGATTCCGCTCCCGGAATCATCGACGTTATGCGGCAGGTCGTCGACGAGTACGAGCTGCATGAAGACATCCTCACGAAGTGGCGCGACCTGGTCGGTGTACCGCTCGGCAAGCAAATGGAAATTATTTTCCCAAATCACTCCGAAGAGTTCTGGCAGGAAGTAGCCGATCGATACCGGGCTATCTATGACGGCAAGACAATCGAGATTTGCCCGCTCTTCCCGGATTTGATCGGCATGCTCAACAGCTTGAGAGACGCCGGCATCAAAATTTCAATTGCTTCTTCCAAGCGCCGGCCCCTTATCGAAGTAGTGCTCGAACACCATAAACTTTCGCCTTACTTCTCACTTGTCGTCGGCGCCACAGACATCACGCACCACAAGCCGCATCCGGAGTCGGTACATCACACGATAAGAACTCTGGGCTTTCAGCATCAAGACACGATCGTAATCGGAGACAGCATTTACGATCTTGAGATGGCGCGTAATGCGGGCGTAGATGCGATCGGTGTCACTACCGGTATTCACAGCCGTGACATTCTGTCTACCGCAGACCCCCTTTACATCGTCGATTCTCTTGACGAGGTGGCGAG
>JAYRNY010000414.1:0-3250 GCA_041911975.1 bacterium
GACTCCTGATCGGCTTCCGGCGGATGAAAGATAAGCGGAGGATTGTCCTTTATTTTGTAAGAATCACCACCGGCTTCCACTAGTTTTGGAAAGTAGTAGAGTTGAACTGTTCTCTTCTTAGCTTTCTTCAGTTGGTCAGCGCGTCTCTTTTGCAAATCAACGTCGCCCGTATTGGCGATAACGCTTTCCCATGGAACTTGTTCGTACCAGATATCCATAATGCTGAGCCTGGACATTGACGTCATCTTTTCACGATAGCCTTGAACTACCGCTTCGGCCGCATTTACCTCGGCTTTCGGCTTCAGACCATTGTCCCGGCAAGCCAATACGAAGCTGGCGGCCAGTCGCTTGATGTCCCATTCCCACGGAGCAGGAAGCGTCTCGTCAAAGTCATTTATATCGAAGACCACATTTCTTTCAGGAGTCGCAAATGCGCCGAAATTCATGAGATGGCAATCGCCGCACGCCTGCACTTTCACCTTCGAGTTCGGCGTGTTGGAAAGATCTCTGGCCATAAGAGCCGCTGCGCCGCGGTAGAACGTAAATGGTGTTTGCAGCATGCGCCCGTAGCGAATCGGGATCAGGTGCTGAATGCGCCCCTTATTAGATTCTTCGAGCATGTCGACCGGATCGGGTCGATCTTTGGGTGCTTTCCACTCGCAGTGAGATTCGCGCGGCACCACGTCTCGAAGCATCTTGCCGCGAATCCGCCTGTCGTCTCTCGGCGACACCGTATTGTCATGCAAAAGAGCCAATTCTTCTTCGGACGGCTGTGACTTATGTGATCTGCCAGGCACCTTCGCGTCTCCCTATAAGATAACTACATCCATTTAGGACATACCCAGACGATTCAATTAGTCGCGCGATATTTCGCCTGGGCAAAAGTTCTCGCGAAAAATATCCAAAAGTCCGTAGCTAAGGCAAATGCGGCGCCCCTACGTGTTGCTATGCGGACCGGTCTTCTCTAAATCAACCATCATATGTGTGCTGCGCATCAGTGCGGCTGTCTTGCCGTTCGATGTTGAAACAACCGTATCGACCACTGTCATCCGTCCGCGTCTGACCACCTTGGCCTCGGCCGTAAGCGGACCAACAGGGTCATTTGTCAGAAGGTTGAGGCTGATTTGCACGGAATAAGGAAACAGCTTGCCTTTGCTTTCCAGGTCGACAGTGTCGGTGCCGCAAATGGCTGCAGAAGCAACTTCGTCTGCCAGCACCGTTATTGCGCCCGCATGGAAGACCCGCGTCGGCTGCATGACTTCTTCTGTCAGAGGTAGAACTCCTCTGGCAAAACCTTCTTCTACGTCAGTGACTCGCCCGCCAATAGCGCCGAGCATGTTGGACTTGTATTTGTTTTGAACGCGGCTCATTCACTTGTCTCCAGCTATCCATGTGTTGGGCAGGAGACAAGTATCACACAAACAAGGCTGAGGCTTTCTAGAAGCCGTATCCACCGTACATCGGCATTCCCATTCCCATTCCGGGCATGCCGTACATACCCATGCCGGGCATACCACCCATCGGCACTCCATAGCCGCCCATCGGCATTCCGTATCCACCATAACCACCGTATCCACGGCGATTGTTGGAGTTGCGATTGGCCATCTTGTAGGCAGCTGTCGTGACCAGGAATGAGGCTGCCATAGGCGCGGCTACCTGGGTTGTTCGCTTGAGCAATCCGGCCGCCTTGCCTGCTATGCCTTTCATACCGGGACCTTTCGAAACTTCACCGCGATAACCCGGGTCCACAGCGTCCGGAACATCCGGAGGCGGGTTGTATTTGTCGAGTTCGTTGCGATTTTGCATGTGTCCTTTTTGAATTGCCTGTTCTTGCATTTCATAAGGACTGGGCTGTTGATAACTTTGCTGCGGGGGCATTTGCTGCTGCGGAGGCATCTGTTGCTGGGGAGCGTACTGCTGGGGAGGCTGCTGCCCGGGCACTGCTTCGGCGACTCCAGCCTGATAAGGCGCACCGGCTACGGGATAGCCGCCTTGTCCCGGGTACGGCTGTCCACCATACTGCGGCAGATATCCGCCTTGCATGGGCGCTCCCGGCGGGTATGCCTGCGGAGGCCCGCCGGCCTGAGACGGATAATAATTTGCCGGTGTAGCCATCATGGGCTGCATAGGCTGAAGCTGAGGTTGTCCACCCGGCGGCAAACCTTGATCGCCTGAGGGGTCGGCAAGACAGGGGAGAGTGGAGGTAACTACAGAGGAGATTAGTAAAGCCGCTAGCGCAAAATGGCGTTTTTTCATGGTTTTTAGTAACGGCGCACAAGGTGACTCGTCCAGAGTAGTTCTCTATTAAATAGATGTCAAGGGAAACTTATTCTGAAAGGTTGATCTGCGCAGATCTGCAGGAGTGACACTCTTGCCGCCCACTGGCGCTGGGCTCAGTACTTCTGAAAGCTCGGATCTACGGTGTCAGCCCAGAGATTCATCCCACCGGTGAGGTTATAAACCCGGTCGAAGCCGCTTTCTCTCAAAAACTCGGCTATAACACTGCTGCGATTGCCCGCCCGGCAAACAACGACGATTTCTTCGGCTTTCTTAGTCTCCAATTCGTCAATTCTGTCGGTCAGTTCACCCATGGGGATGTGCAGAATATCGGGCAAAACAGAGATTTTGAGCTCGTGCGACTCACGAATGTCAAGCACAATCAGGCGATCGCCCTGATCGCGGCGTTTCTTCAGCTCGAGGGGACTGATTTCAACCTTTGTTGCCGGTTCTGACACTCATTTATCTCCGAAGGAAAAATGTAAGTATAATCTCAACTCATGGGTCAAAAGTATAGGAGTGAGCACTGTGTCTGCAATGAATTTGGAAGAAGCTCTGAAACAAGTACTTGAAGATGACGGCAAGATTTCCAAGTACGAAGCGAAGGTAATTCGCGAGATCATCATGGCTGATGGTCACGTTTCGAAGGAAGAAAAAGACTTTCTCGAAAAAGCCCTGCGCGATAACAACTTTGACTCAGAAGCATTCGAACTGCTTTCGGGCGTTCTTTTGAGATCACATCTCAAAGACTAATCTTAAAAGTCAGGAAGATAGCGACCGGCAGTCTTGTCGACCAACGACAAAAACAGCTGCCGACCAAACAGCAACCTGAGCACAATCTACTAAAAGCTGCTCTCAGCGTCTATTCGCAGGAGCAGCTTTTGCCTTCATTTTTGGCGCAATCGCAGCATTGGCAGCAGCACTCGCACTTAGGGCAGTTGCCGCAGCTTTCGTCGTCACAATGCTTGCAGTC
>JAYRNY010000415.1:0-3397 GCA_041911975.1 bacterium
GCATGCTTGTCGATGATGCCACAGTCGAGATTGAGAACGTTCACCGCCAAATGGACATGGGCAAGACCATCGAGAAGGCCATTCTTGACGGAGCGCAGGAAGTTGCATTGCCGGCGATGGTATCTACCGTTTCCATCTGTATTGTGTTTCTCCCTGTCTTCTTGCTGCCTGAACCGGCCAAATCTCTTTTCGTTCCCCTGGGAATGGCTGTTTCCTTCGCCATGCTTGCTTCCTACGGACTGTCCAGAACAATCGTTCCGCTCATGTCCAAGACTCTATTCAAATCGGAAGAACATGCAGCCGGCGAGAAGAAGGAAGCTTCAGAACACCCGGGCTTCTTCAGCAGCATCCATCTATTTATAGATAGGAACTTCGACCTGCTGAGAGACATATATCACGGCTGGCTAGGCACGGCTCTCGATCACAAAGGTCTTGTGATATGCGGCTTTCTGGTCTTCTACGCGCTTTCGTTCTCACTTCTGCCGCTGATTGGGCGTGAATTCTTCCCCACGATTGATGCCGGACAATTGCGTTTGCATGTTAATGTTCCTCCTGGCACTCGTGTGGAAGTGACAGAAAGAATATTCCGCGGAGTCGAAAGCGGCATCAAGAAGATCATTCCAGCCGAAGAGATCGCGGTCATGACCGACAATATCGGCATGCCCGTCAGTGCAGTCAATTACGCCTTCTCGGATTCTCAGACGATAAGCGAAGCAGATGGTGAGATTCTCCTATCCCTGGAAGAGAAGCGATCGCATCCGACTGCATTTTATCAGCGCAAAATCCGCGAGATGATGACGCGCGATTTTCCGCAATGCGACTATTATTTCCAACCAGCCGATATCATCACTCAGATTTTGAATGCAGGCTTGCCTGCACCTATCGATATCAAAATCGTAGGATTCAATAAGGATAAGAACTTCGAGATTGCCAAGCAAATCAAACGCAAGGTCGAGGATGTAGAAGGTGCGGTCGATGTTTGCCTTCATCAGGTTTTAAACGCGCCCAGGTTCTTCTTTGAGGTGGACAGAACGCGAGCCAACCAACTTGGACTCAATCAAAAGGACATTTCCAATTCGCTTTTGATATCGCTCAGCTCGAGCTTCCAGGTGGCGCCCAATTTCTGGCTCAATCGCAACAACGGCGTGCAATACAACCTTGCCGCTCAGACCCCTCAATACCGCCTCGGCTCGATCATGGATCTTGGCAATATGCCTGTTGCCACCAGCAACACCAATTACGCGCAAGATACCGCTCAACTTCTGGTCAACGTAGCAAAACCGATCAGGCAATTCACTCCAGCCGTGGTCAATCATTTCAACGTAGCACCGGTATTTGACGTCTATGCCGCTTGCCAGGGCAAAGACCTGGGCGCTGTGTCGGATGACATACAGAAGATCGTAGACGGCTTCAAAAAAGAACTGCCGCGCGGTACGAGAATAGTCGTCGCCGGGCAAGTTCTCAGTATGAAATTAGCCTTCTATTGGCTGCTTATCGGTCTTGCCGGAGCGCTCGTCCTGGTCTACTTCCTGCTTGTAGTCAATTATCAGTCCTGGACCGATCCGCTGATCATTTTGATGGCCGTTCCAGGAGCGCTTTCCGGAATCTTATGGAGTCTATTCGTCACACAAACGAGTTTTAGCGTGCCCGCTCTCATGGGAACGATCATGACGATCGGCGTGGCATCGGCAAACAGCATTCTCATGGTCACCTTCTGCAACGAGCAATTGAGAGAAGGAAAGACAGCCCGCGAAGCCGCACATACCGCCGGTCATCAGCGCTTCCGCCCAGTCAGCATGACCGCCCTGGCAATGATCATCGGTATGATTCCGATGGCTTCCAGCGTCGGCCAAAATGCGCCAATCGGTAGAGCAGTGATTGGCGGTCTATCGATTGCCACCTTCTCGACATTGTTTTTTGTACCGCTGATTTTTTCTCATATAAGAAAAGACAGCAAACTCAACTGGCCGCAAAAAGAACAAGAACAAACCACGGAAAGTTAGAAAATGAACTTTAAACACACAAGACGAAAACCGCATGGAAAAGGAGGGTTTATTGTAATTCTCTTGGTTGTCGTGGCTATATTCGTTGCTTTGTTTTTGATCGGTTTTCTGCCCAGAATCGCCAACAAGAAAGACCTGGAAAAAGAACACGAGGCGACTGCCGGTGCAGTGCCAATAGTCCAGACTACAATCGCCAGACGCGCTCCCCTCAAAGAGCAAGGTAACCTTCCCGGCAATATAAGCGCCATTCAATATGTCACAATCAATGCGCGGGTGGATGGTTACTTAAAAAGCCGGCTTGTGGACATAGGCGATTGGGTGAAGAAAGGCCAATTGCTTGCCGAGATTGACACGCCGACTATTGACGAGCAGCTCAATCAAGCCAAAGCAGACCTGGCCGAAGCGGAAGCACAACTGGCAAGCGCTCAAGCCAAGCTGAAAGAAGCGATTGCCAGGGACGTGGCATCTAAAGCATCGATACAAAAAGCACAAGCCAACGAGGAATTCACTCACATAACCTCGGACCGCTGGGTGGCAATGGCGCAAAAAGGTGCTGTCAGTTTGCAAAGCCGCGACGAAAGAGTGCGTCAATACAAAGACGCGGTTGCTCAATTACAAGAGTCCATCGCCCAGGAAAAAGCCAGCCAGGCGTCCGTGAAATCGGCCGAAGCGGAGGTAGAAGTAGCAAAAGCGCTCGTTGTAGCACGCACCGCCAATGTGGCCAGAATATCGGCCGAGCAGAATTTCAAAAGAGTGGTGGCGCCTTTCGACGGTGTGATCACGTTGCGTAAAGTCGATCCTGGTGCGCTCATCAGCTCGGGCAGCCAAATGCCTACGCTGGAGCTGTTCCAATTGGCCAAAATAGATGAGCTGCGCATTTATGTAAACGTGCCGCAAACCTTTGCGCGCTTTTTGTCCAATGGCCAAAAGGCGGAGGTCTTTGTCCCGGAGATGCCCGACAAAGTATTTCAGGGCACGGTCACAAACATTGCCGGTGCGCTCGATCCATCGACGCGGACGCGACAAACAGAAGTGCGTATTGACAATCAAAGTCACGAACTTTTGCCGGGAATGTACGCGCAAGTGAGAGTCACCGTAAAACGCCCTGAAGAGTGGATCACGGTTCCGGGCACGGCACTTGTGCCGAAAACGGATGGCACCTATGTGGCAATTGTGAAAAACGACACTGCTCAATTCGTCAAAATTGAAATCGGCAGGGACTTTGGAGACTCGGTGGAAGTTAAACGAGGACTCTCGGGCGGCGAGTCCGTAATTCTTAGCCCTCCGGTAGACCTAGTGGACGGTGAGAAAGTAAAACCTACCGCTGCTGAGAATTGAAATTACTGGATTCGAATAAAGACGATCCTCATCCACAATTCCCCCCACCCAGTTCA
>JAYRNY010000416.1:0-2370 GCA_041911975.1 bacterium
CGGCGAAGGGCAGGTCCTTGGTCAGCGACTTGTCGAACTTCGAGGTCCATTCGCCTTTGAAGTAGACGCAGTTGATGAGGAACATCACCGCATCCGGGCTGATCGACTTGAGCATCTTGTCGATCTTCTTGTTGGTCCCTTCGTAGACGAAGCCGTTGATGAAGTCGAGGGTCTCCGGATCTTCGAAATCCAGGTCCTCGATCTTGGCGTTGAAGTAGCGCTTGTTCGCCTGCTTGAACTGCGGCTTGAAGGTAACCCCGAGCTTGGCGAAAATGCCGTTGGCAATATCGAGCGTCACGCCGATGCCGGAGCGCTTCAGAAGCTCCAGGAGCGCCGCGTAGCCTTTGTTGCTGCTGCCCAGGTCGCTCGAGATGCCGAGCGTGCTGGTCATGCCCTTGAGGGTGTCGCCGCGAGCGCCGTTGGCGGTCATGCCGAGGGCGACGGAGACGGAAAGCGGGGAGATGAGAACGTTCTCGCCCGGCTTGGCGGCGACTTCTTTCTTCAGGAGCGCGAGGCCGAAGGCGGCGGTCGGGGCGTTGCTGGTGTTGCTCACTATGTGTTTCTCCTCGAAACGAGAATTTCGTTGTCGATACAAGCGTGAATTCGACGACGCTTGCACCAAGGTGAACCCGATTGCCAACCCGCTTGCAGACCGTGAGCCACCAAGCCAGTCGTGAGACTGAATGCTGGAAGCAAAATCTGCTGATGACGGAAAGTTTGCGAGTCGGAGAAGGAATCTGAAAGAACAATCGGGATGGGACAAACCTATAAAACCGGTTTGATGCAAAGCAGCAAGGCCGATAGAGGTTTTCATTACTTGTTTCTACTCAAGTCCGAAAACACTGATAAATACCGGCTCAGGCAGATGGTAGCGCGGGTCACGCTACTCGACAACTCTCTTCACCAAGCAGCATAAGAACCAGCCAAGAATTGCTCCCGCCTGAGCTCGTTGTCCTGCCACTATCTAACTTTGTAGGTCCGAGCTTCGCACGGCATGCAACGGAATGCTCTGTCGCATACCTTAGAGCGGACTCAAATTTAGCGCTAGACGCGCAACCCCGAGAGCCCGTGCCAGCTTAGTTATTGCACACCTTGACAATTATGAGCGAGAACGCATTTTTATTGTTTTCGCTGGATGCAGCTAGAAGTCTCATCTGATGAAGGTTTCCGAAGTTTTTTCCAACTTAACCATTGTGTTGGAGACCCTGAGCGCATGCTGATAAACAGAAAGAGTCTTTGTTTTCCACACACACTGAAAAATCATTCCCGGATACGCCATAGATTGAATTGAAACGCGCCACAACACTGGATTCACATCCGTAGTTGGACACCGCGTCTCTGGAAATTAGGCTGAACATCCGCGAAAGAAATTCCAGCAAGTGTGTCTCTGCCTGGTTTCAATTGCAAGGGTCACTTTGCTTTTGGCCAGGCATTCGACCGTTTCCCGCGTTCGACAGAACGCCTTCTTGCCGCGCTCTTAACACGAAGCTGCATCCGCCTGCGACGAATGAGCCCAGGACGACCGCGGAAGGGTAGGCGAAGCCGACCCTGAAGCACTCTTACCGAGTCGTCCGAAGCGAATGTCGGTAGCGCGCGGAGGTTGCGGCACAGCCGTAACCATAGCGCTCAGAACGAGTCGGCTAGTAAAACCCCGAAATGGAGAATCACGTGAGCAACTCACCAAAATTGACCAAATACGGCGTGCCCTTCCCGGAGCGCGATCAGATGGTCACGTTGAAACAGCTCTCGCCACTGCCGGCGGGTTGGACGTCACTGGCCAAGGCTTTCGTCAAGCAAGCCCGCCTGACGCCGACCAAGCTGTTCGCGACAGATACGCAGGGGCAGCGCGTCACCTTCCAGGAAGCGCTGCTTCGTTCATGTGTCGTGGCTCGCTTCCTGAGCCACAAGACGGAAGGGCATCAAGCCATAGGCATCCTGGTGCCGCCTTCGGTCAGTGCCACCATCGCCAACTTCGCGTCGGCTCTTCTCGGCAAATGGACGGTGAACCTCAACTTCGCCGCCACCGCCGACATCGTCAACAACGCTGCCAAGCAGTGCGACATCAAGGTCATCATCACGTCCAAGAAGATGGCTGAGAGGCTCCCCGGCATCGAAGCGGAGTTGATCTTCCTCGAAGACCTGGCCGCAGGCGTTCCCGCCGAGGACCAGGCCTGGGGATTCAACGCCGCGACGCAGCCGAGCCTCAGGAAGATGGCCAAGCTTCTGCCCGGCATCAGAGGCAAGCGCAGCGACATCGCCACTGTGATGTTCACCTCCGGCTCGACCGGTGACCCCAAGGGCGTGCTACTGACCAACGGCAACGTGCTTTCGAACATCCACCAGATCAACAGCCACGCCAAGCTGGAAGAG
>JAYRNY010000417.1:0-3794 GCA_041911975.1 bacterium
AAAGTGAAGCATTCACCACGCAAGCCTGGGCGGAGTGGTATGGCGACAAAACCAGAGGCGTTTGCATCAACTCTGGAAAATACGACGGCCTGAACTACGATGCCGCTGTGGACGCCATCGCCGTCGACCTCGAAGCGAAAAAACTGGGCGAAAAGAAAATCCAGTGGCGCCTGCGCGACTGGGGCGTGTCGCGCCAGCGCTACTGGGGCTGCCCCATTCCTATCATCCATTGCGACAGCTGCGGCGACGTGCCGGTGCCGGACGACCAACTGCCGGTCAAACTGCCGGAGGACTGCGTGCCGGATGGTTCCGGCAACCCGCTGCACAAGCGCGCGGACTTCCTCAACTGCGCTTGCCCCAAGTGCGGCCAGCCGGCCAGGCGCGAAACCGACACCATGGACACTTTCGTCGATTCCAGCTGGTACTACGCGCGCTATGCCAGCAAGTTCAGCCCGGACGCCATGGTGGATGTGGAAACCAGCGCCTGGATGCCGGTCGACCAGTACATCGGTGGCATCGAGCACGCTATTTTGCATTTGCTCTATGCGCGGTTTTTCACCAAAGCCTTACGAGATCTGGGTTATGTCAATTGCGATGAGCCTTTCACCAATTTGCTTTCGCAGGGCATGGTCACTAAGTTTTCGCCAACCTCAGGACGCATTGAAAAGATGTCCAAGTCTCGCGGCAATGTTGTCGGCACCACTGATTTCTTCAAGAAATATGGCGCTGACTCGGCGCGCTTGTTCACACTCTTTGCTGCACCCCCCGAGCAAGAACTCGAGTGGAATGAGGACGGAGCGGTTGGCCAGAACAGGTTCTTGAACAAAGTCTGGAGGCTTGTCACCGACCTCATCGAGAGTGGCGCCGTCAACGCCAATGATGCCGCTCCTGCCTTCGACTCTTTGCCGGACACGGGCAAGACGGCACTCAAACTCGTCCACAAAAGTATCAAAGCCGTCACCAGAGATTTGCAGCCTGAGCGCTATATCTTCAACACGGCGATTGCCCGCTTGATGGAATTGGTCAATGGTTTGCAGGACTACATCCGTTCCGTCAAAGCAGTGGAAGGCGCTCAAAACCTCTCTGCCGAGGAAAAGTCCTTGCTCGGTTTTGCCTGCCGCCACTTGCTCTTGCTCCTTGCTCCAATGGCGCCGCACATCTCGGAAGAACTCTTCCAGATGTTGCCTGCTCGTAAGGGCAAAACCGGCTCCATCCACACGGAAAGCTGGCCGACCTTCGACGACGCGCTCACGGTAGATGATGAAATCGAGCTTGTCATTCAGGTCAACGGCAAAATCGTAAACAAGGTGGCGGCTCGGCGCGGGCTGGACAAAAAGCAAGCGGAAGAAATAGCGTTAACTGACAACAAGGTGAAAGACAAAGTGAACGGAAGCTCGGTAAAAAAAGTGATTGTCGTGCCCGACAAGCTAGTCAACGTGGTAATTTGAGAATAAGTAGAGCTTAGCTTTGCTGACCGAACCGGCGTGGTTTCGTACTTCCCTCTGAAATCTCGCTACCTGAGGCGGATGAGACTCTAAGGACTGATAATTTGTCGGCGAACCGGCAATTCCCTATTTTGGGTGCAATCTCTACTTGTCTTGCAGTTCGGGTCCACATCCAGCCCGGTTATGAGTTAATTTGGCACCCGATTGGTACACGCCGGTTCGAGGTAATTAATAATCAGTGAGTTCTTCGACTTCAACCAGACCCTTTAGGAAGAGAGTATGAACCAACCCCCTCCCCAGCAGAAGGCTCAAATCGAGTCAGCCTCAGGTTTTCCGCTCGTCACAGTCTCTCTTTTGATGGGATTGATGATTGTCTATTACATGAGCTCGACCACAGCAAACGACCGCTTCTTCCAGATGACCGGTCATGGCTTCAGAGCAGATGACGCAGTGCTGGCATTCCAGACTCAGAACTGGGGCAAGATCGGCACCATGATGTGCGCAAACTTTGCCAGTTTGCACTATGTCCAGCTTTTCTTCAGCGCGTATTTCATCTGGGTCTTCGGGGGGCACATCGAAGGCAAGATGGGTCCAGCCAGGCTCGGTACGCTCGTCATACTCGCCTTGACCTTGCCATGGGTGGGATACGCCATGATGAATTCCGGCAAGGGCAGCGATACGGTTTTTGTCGGTCCAATCTTCGTCACTATTGCCCTGATGGGCGCTTATTTGGTATTGCCTCCAGAGAAAAGGAGACTGCAGAGCTGGATGCCCAAGAACAGGCACCAGATCTTCGACACTGAAGACAGAAAGGATGTTCGAGAACACTACATCAAAAACCCCATGGTTTTCGTTGTGGCCTTTGTCATCGTCCAGATAGGCTTCCACTTTGGTGCGCAGATACTCTTCCCCGGATATGAGACTCTCGATCTTGTCGGATGTGCAATTGGATTCGGGCTGGGATACGGAATTGCCTACATGCTCCTCTCCTCGGCCACAGGCAATGTCCAGGATGCGCCGATGAAACTGGGCGTGCTCCATCACTACCGCAAACTCATTGCCATCGACGTTCCGCATGAACAAGCACTCATGGGTACATCCAAAGCCCTCGGTCTGCCCTACGAGCAAGTGCGCGACTGGGTCAACAAGGACAAGGGCAAGATGAAGGTCCGAGGTCTATAGTAAATTAACTGAAACTTAAGAAAAGCGCTCGTCAAGTGGCGGATGGATAGGATGGTTACATCACCCATCACACAGACGGCGCTTTCTTAGCATCATGGACAAGCGATTCACCAAATATCTAAAAAGCTGGAAAGGCGTTAACCGCGGGGTGGTTGGTTACATCTGTGTGGTGATCATCTGGCTGGCGATGGCTTACCTGGGCTGGACATCTCATATGCAGCCTGTCTGCCTGGAGAAAACGAGCAGTTTTCCCAATTGTCGTCCGGCCACGGAGCACTGGTCCAGGTACCACCATTCTTAGTTGTAAGGGTTTGGCGTTGCAGGGGCGCAGGCAATGCACACTTTGCTGAAGCAGCTTTAATGTTGGCTTGGATGGCAACTATCATTGTAGGGGAGCCGCATGCGCTTCCCTGCCAGAGCGTCATATATGCCAGCCTTGTAGATCGTCGTTAAGTGAGCTTCTAATAACGCGCGCGCGAGGATGTCGAGGTAAGATATGACCCTGGTCTTGGCGTCCGTTGAAACCCTCACACTGTACGTTTGTAGTGATTTTCAGGACCCGGTCACGAGGAATATTTGGTGGTCCAGTCACAGCTCCCAACTCAGGATCGTTCTGCCGCAAAGGAAGCTCGAGAGAAGGTCGTGTTGCAACCGCATGCCTCCGAGCTGAGCGCATCACCGTATGAAAGTGAGCCCACTGTCGTCTCCGAGTTTTTGGAGATGATCAGGTGGAAGCGTGTGATGCAGGTCTTTTTTGACGGCTTGCTCATATTCCTGTCGTTTGGCGGTGCTTTCCTGATTCGATTTGACGGGCACCTCAATAGTCATTTTTTCAGCCAACTTCTGTTTTTTGCGCCGATCATTGTTTCGCTGCGCTTGCTTTCCAACTGGGGATTCGGCACCTACAGGCGCTTGTGGCGATACACTGGACTGACCGAAGTTATGGAGTTGGGCTGCTCGGTCCTCACGGTCACAACCATCATAACGATCGTGCGTGCTCTGGGTCTTCTGTCCGTTAAAGGAAGCCAGCTTTCCTACGGCATTATTGCCATCGATGCCGGTCTCTGTTTCCTGCTTCTTTGCGCCAGCCGCGTTTTGCGCCGCCTGCAAACCGAGCACAGTCAGAGACGTCACTGGCGACAGCCTGTTCGCAAGCGGGCGCTGGTT
>JAYRNY010000418.1:0-1509 GCA_041911975.1 bacterium
CCCAAAGGGTTCAATGACTCCAGTTTGACCACAACCTCGGCTCCCAGTCCTTTGGTCAGCTTATTCAGCCTGACCATGGGAGTGTGCCCGACAATGCGGGTGATATCAGATGCGATCTGTTCTGTTCTAATAGCTGTCATTCTGCAACCGCCTTTTTCTCATGGAACTTGTCTGTTTCCGGCGCCCCATTCTTGCTTGGAATTGGGTTATTGGCTTCCAATTCGGCCAGACGCTTTTCGCCTATCTCTTTGAGGATTTTTCCTTTTTTCGATTCCTTTTCAACCGGTGATTTCATCATGCGCTCGCCTTTGGCAATCAAGCCTTTAGCATGACTGATACTGGCTTTGAATTTCTTCTGCATGCGCTTTTCATCATCGGTATAGTCGCCGGGTCCCGCGTTGTTGAGCATGTCGGCAGCCTTCGACTGGCCGGGAGTAGAGTATTGACCGGGAGCAGAATTGGGATCGGCCATCTGACCGGCGGGCATCGCCGAGCCGAAGAAATCATTGGGTCCGGCGAAGACGGGCTGAGTATCCACTAAATTTGAGGCCATCACAGCCGTCAGCAAAGAAAAGAAAATCCGGTTTCTTTTGGTCTGCGCCGAGACGTTATAGGAATTGGAGGAATTACCACTGTTATCTAACATTCTCGATACTCCTTAGGTTACTGCTTGGCGAGGGGCCAAACCCGGAAATTGTCTTTCGTGAAAATCGGTGGATTGCTGGAACGCATGTGCGGTCTTTAAGACGACCGCATCGCTCAAAGCGTTTCCTAAAATCTGCAAGCCGATTGGCAATTTGTCTTTGCCGGGGCCCGCCGGTATTGAGATGCAGGGAAGACCGGCCAGGTTTACAGGAATGGTTGCTACGTCGGATAAATACATGCTCAGTGGATCGTCGGTCTTCTCGCCGATTTTGAATGCCACCGTCGGTGATGTCGGCGATATGAGCACGTCGCAAGTGGCGAAAACATTGTCAAAATCGTTTTTGATAAGACGCCTGACTTGCTGCGCTTTTTTGTAATAAGCATCGTAGTAGCCAGAACTCAGGGCATAGGTTCCAAGCATTATGCGCCGCTTCACTTCCGCGCCAAAACCCTTCGATCTTGTCGACTTGTACATTTGCAAGATCGAGTCTTTTGCCGCTCCTTCCGTGTCGCGCAGCCCGTATTTGACGCCGTCATAACGAGCCAGATTGGCTGAGGCTTCGGCTGTGGCGATCAAGTAATAAACAGGCAGAGCGTATTTGGAAAGAGGCAGAGAAATATCCGTCACCTTGGCGCCCAGCTTTTCGAAAACGCTTGCGGCATGCAGAATAGCGTCGACGATCTCAGGCTCGATGCCTGCGCCCACTAGCTCTCTGATGATGCCGATTCTCAGACCCTTCACCAGCTGTTCCGGACTGCCTGAAAGTTGAGTTGCGAAGTCGGACCCGCCGATTCTTGAAGCATCGGGAATCGAGGTGGAATCTTTCTTGTCATGGCCGGCAATGACCGAAAGCGTGATCGCGG
>JAYRNY010000419.1:0-2252 GCA_041911975.1 bacterium
CACCGTCCACAGAAGCGCTCGCTACACTCTGGCTCATTCCAGCGCTCCTGAGTGAAAGAAACTTGGAGATTTCCGAGCCAGTTTGCTCAAAGTGGTTGGATAACGCACACAAAGTAATCAATTTCCTGGATTTCAACTGGGGAGCCAAACCGGTAAAAATCATCGCAGAAACTGTAACAGGGGAAATCAAACAGTCCACTGAAACAGGGCTGTTCTTTTCATGCGGTGTTGATTCCTTCTTTACCTATTACCAGGTAAGCACCGCTAAAAAGCCGGACTACTTGATCAATATCGAAACTTTTGACGTGCCGGACGACGAACCCGAGCGTTCGAAGACAACTAAAGGGCGATTGGAAAGAGTCGCGTCACAGCTGGGTTGCCGCCTTATTTCGATAAGAACGAATGCGAAAAAGCATCCAACTTTCGAGGCGCACTGGATTGCCGATACGCATGCCGCACTGCTTGCTGCCGCAGGGCACCTCCTGACACCATACATAGTATCAGCCACAATTGCTCCCACCTGGCATAAAGACCACTACCTGGTGAATGGAAGCAATTGGAGGCTGGATCCCCTCTGGTCGTCGGCCGACCTGGAAATCATTCATGGGGACGGATCAGCCTTACGCTTAGACAGAGTCAGAGCCATTGCCGACAAGCCGCTCGTCCAGGAGAACCTGCACGTTTGCTTCGAGAAGCACAACTGTTCGCGCTGCGAAAAGTGCGTGCGCACAATGTTGGACTTGTACGTAGTCGGCAAACTGCAGGAGTTCAAAGTCTTCGATCAAACCATAGACATATCGGCAGCGATTGAAAGTGTTCCGCGTATTAAGCATGCGGACTACTGGACGCCCGCATTCAAGCATGTTACCGTCCCGGAAGTGGAAAGAGCATTACGGCATCTCTTCAGGCGCACCGTACTACAGGCTACTGACATAGAAGCCAAGCTCAAGGAGCGCCGACATGTTGATGAGCAGTTTCCCAAATTGCAGGAGGGTCTGAGCAATGCCCTCCACCATTATTCTCTGTTGCAAGAAGAGCACGAGCGCCTAGCAGCTGATTATGCGGCAATTGCCGGCAGTGTGCCGATTAGAAATGGGCTCAAGCTAGTAAGAAAAATAGCGAAGAAGTTGCGCGCCAGCGGCAAAAAGCAGGGAAAACGGCATGACTGATGCAGTGATCGGCGACATTCGAGTTGAGAAGAATGGTTCCACCCACCGCGTTGTTACTCAATTCGACGGACAACCTCTTTGGTGCGAGTCCGACGAAATTGAATTCGAACCGTCAGTAGAGGCATTTGGCACTCTCTTGCTGATGCCGTGCATATTGAGCGGTCGTAATCTCAGATTCGATAAGCCTGTCTGCAAGAGGTGGTATGAGAATGCACAGAAATTCATTGAATTTCACAGCCGCCACTGGGGCACTGCCAAAATCGAAGTTCTTGCAGAAACATACGAAACGCCAATTGCTCGGCAGAAAGCGGAGGCTGTCTGCTTTACTGGAGGGGTAGATTCATTCTATACACTGATGAAAACCGGTTCGCCTAAGTATCTTCTTAGAGTGGAACCCATAGAATTCGATTCGACTCATGCTGAAGATTACAAGCATGCACGGGAAAGGATAGCGAGAGTAGCTGCGTCTGTGGGCGCAATGCCAGTCACCATCAGGTACAATGCCACAGGACACCCAAGCTACAGTACGCACGAAGATAACGACCTTTACACTGGAATGCTGGCATGTATGGGGCATCTGCTGTCAGCACAAATAGGCACGATTTTCATTTCTTCGTCGCATCACAAAAACTCACATTCTGTATACACCTGTCGCTGGCAGACCGATCCTCTGTACTCGTCGACTCGCCTGGAAGTGAATCATTTCACTGCAGATGTCTCACGCCGAGACAAAGTGGCAACAATAGCTGATTGGCCTCTGGTTCGGGAAAATCTGTTCGTTTGTTTCAAAAGGGTGGGCTCGAGCAGCAATTGCTCGAAATGTGAAAAGTGCGTTCGCACTATGCTAGATCTGCATATCCTCGGAAAGCTCGAATCTTTTGAGCGTTTCGACCAGAACCTGCCTTTGTGGGAGGCAATGGACGCTGTAGAGGTTATCGGTAATTTTGAAGCATACCATGCTGCATTGGGTGAGCCGCTCGATCCGCGGGTTGCAGATGGAATTTGGCGAATGATTCGCAGACAACATGTGCGAAGCTGGAAACTCGCAGAGACCTATTCTTACAGCCAGCACGTGGCTGGTGA
>JAYRNY010000420.1:0-6792 GCA_041911975.1 bacterium
ATCATCATACTGTCTATATGAATCTCGCCGATCGATTTAATCTGAAGCTAAAAGGGCTGTTGCTTGTCTCAGTTCCTCTTGGATTCCAGATTGCATTCATGTTGGTTCTCGGCCACCTGTTGACTGACATTGACCGGGAGTTCAATCGCCAGTATGAATCGCAGACTATTCTGGCTCGGCTCAGACAGACTGAAAACACGATTACTCGTGGGCTCTTGGTTTTGGTTTCAGCGAACCTGGAGGAGAAGGATGCGCCCGAGGAAGAGATTCGCACACTCAAAGATGAACTCCATTCGGTCATTCGATATCTGGAAGAGCTGAAACGGATTCGGACTAATCTCATCAATGACATTTCGACCAATCAGAAAACTGCCAGCGATGCACTTGGTTTGCTTGATACCGTAAGGACCGTTTTCGGAAAAGGGAGCAATATCCCCAATACGAAACGGTTCAAAGTCGTTCGCACGGACTCATATGCACTTTTCGGGCACTCGCAAAAGGAGCTGCGCAAATTAATCGACAGCGAGATGCAAGTTCGCATCGCCTCTCCTCTGCTGGTGGCTCAGATGGAAAATTTGCTGGCGGCAGTCGTTTTGGCTGGAATTTGCATAGACGCACTGCTTGCCTACTGGCTGGTGAAAGTTTTTTCTGATGACATTGTTCTGCGCCTTTCGAAAGCGTCAGACAATGCACGCTCGATTGCAATTGAAAAGCCTTTCAAGTTCAAAGTTTCAGGGACTGATGAAGTAGCGAAGCTGAACAAACAGTTAGAAATGGCGGCCGCAAATTTAGACGAAAGAAGACAAAGAGAAAGAGCAATTTTGCAGAGTGCGGAGGATTCCATATTTGCCATCGATCGCAACTACAGAGTTGCTTCTGCTTCAGGAAATGTCGATGCGATGTTCAGGCAAAAGGCGGGGGACATTCTCGGTAAGCCAGTTGTAGACATGCTTTCTGAAGGGCGAAGAGAGAGCGTAAAAGGATTTCTCGAAGATGTTTTTAAAACCGGAAAAGTCACTTCATTAGAAATTCAAAACTTCGGATCAAATAACGCGATCACTGACCTTCGACTCACCGCAAGGCGCTCCGTTGATGAGAAACTGATTGTCTTGATTGTTCAAGACATCAGCAAAAGAAAACAAATCGAGCGTGTAAAACAGCAGTTTGTCTCCATGATCAGTCATGATGTTCGCACTCCGCTTGCCTCTGTGACGAGCGCGTTATCTTTGATTGTAACGGGTGTCAAAGGTGCCGTGCCTGATCAAGCCAAGAAAGCGATTGCTGAAGCAGAGCGCCAGTCTATGAGGTTGACGGAGAGGATACAGAACATTCTCGATGTTGAACGATTGGAGTCCGGTGTAGTTGACCTCAAACGCGAGCATGCAAGTTTGTTTGATGCAGTCGATGAAGCCGTTTCGTTAGTAGACGTTCTCATCAACGAGAAGAGTGTGAAGATCAAACGAGAGTTTCGCGATTTTTCCTTGAAGGCTGACAGGTACTGGTTGGCTCAGTCTGTTAAACACTTGTTGATAAGCCTTGTGGAGACCGCTGAAAATAACTCTACGATTGAGCTGAAGACTCAAGATGCGGGCGAAGAGATCCGAATAATAATTTCTAGTGATTCCAAAAGCGGTGAACAGAATGAAGGGAAATCCACCGAGCAAGGTGACAGTCAATCTGTAGAATTAAGTGAATCAATTGCAAGAACCATTCTGACCAGGCTCGGCGGCACTTTGAAGGGAACCGCCAGCGGTAAATCGTTTGAACTGACAATTCACAAATTCGACGTCGAGGAAGATGACGCATGAACATCTTCGGAAAGTCACTGAAGAATAGAGGAATTGCCGTAGTTCTCATTCCTATAGTGCTGCAGATAATCACTTCAGTCTGGCTTTACTGCGAATTTCTGAAAGACAGAGAGGCGGCGGTAAGTGTTTCTGAGAATAAGGAAACGCTGCTGAAAGCGCAGGAAATTCAAAAGAACGTCGGTGATGCAGTGTTTTGCATATTCATTATAAGTGGGTCCCAGGGTCTTATCGGAAGGGACTATTTCGACGAGGCGATGCAGGGCATCCGCCGCGATATTGCCCAACTTGAAAAATTGTCTGAGAGAAAACCTGATTTAAGAGCCCTGGTCGATAAAGTGAAAGAGATCGGTCCTGTTCTCGAAAAACTCATGAACCAGTCGGACAAACTCGGCAATCAAAACATGCGTGATTTGTCGATGCAACCGGCGTTTGAAAAAGAGAAAGTGAGACAGCTGGAAGGATTTCACGCGCTGGCTGTGGAGCTTTCGAGTCAGGTCGAGAAAGAAGATCAGGTTAAGTTTCAGCATGTCAAAGAGGAACGCAAGAGACTGCGTTCTATGCTTTCTATTGCTCTTGCACTCAGCGCAAGCACCTCAGTTGTCATGGCGCTCGTATATAGTTTTGGAATCGAGAACCGAATTCAAATAGTCGCTCGCAATGCACAGCGTCTTTACGCCATTGACGAAACTAAACGAGAGCCGGTTGACGGAGCAGATGAAATAGCAGGTTTCAACCGCTTGCTCGAAAGTGTCGCAGCATCGATAAAAGAGGCAAAGGAAAAAGAAGAAGTGCTTGTTCGCGAAGCAGCAGCATTGATCATCTCGGTGGAAAAGGATCTGCGAATTAGATTTGTCAACGAGGCTTCGTACAGGCTTCTTGGTGTCACACCTGACTCTTTGATCGATAAGGGATTATCGTCGGCGTTTCATGCTGACAGCAGTGACACGGCCATCGCGGCGATCAAACTGGCAATTGAAACACGGAGCTCTGCCAGGTTCGAGGCCGCGTTGGTGACAAAAGAAGGTCAAAGGGTTGATTCCGAATGGTCGGTCTCATGGTCGAATCTGGAAGACTTGCTTTTCTGCATCGTGCAGGATGTAACCGAACAGAAAGCTGTCGAAAGATTGCGAGAACAATTCATCCTTACGGTAGGTAGAGACATTGGTGAGCCGATGGAAGCACTCAGGCTCCACTTGCAGCAGCTTCATCGCGGAGATAAAGGCGAACTCTCGGACAAAGTGAAATTGGAAATCAGCCGGTCAGCATCTAACATAAATAGACTGACTCGATTGCTCAATGACATAGTCGACATGGAGAGCATAAACGCTGCGAAGATTTCTGTTGTGCCCACCTGGACTTCCGTGAGTGAAATTCTGCAGAAGAGCGTGGATTCTGTCCGTGCGGCGGCAGATTTGAAACACGTATCGTTGAGCGTAATAGCGAAAGAATTTTCACTTCACGCTGACGGCGACAGAATAGTTCAAGTTCTGGTAAATCTTCTTTCAAACGCCATCAAGTTTTCCAATCAAAATAGTACTGTCGAGCTTGCGGCATCACAAGAAGGATCGGTTGCAAAATTTTCCGTGTCTGATGCGGGAAAAGGAATTCCTGTTGAGAATCAGGCTGCCATTTTCAAACCGTTCGAGAGACTTGCAGAAGATATCAATACAAGCCAGGGTGCGGGCCTGGGCCTTTCAATCTGCAAAGTGATTGTTGAGTCGCACGGTGGGACGTTTGGAGTCGAAAGCGAACCAGGAAAAGGCAGCCGATTTTTCTTCTCTCTACCTTCATAAGTGTTGAAAAGTAATCATTGGAATTTAGGGTAAATTCTTTCAACTCAGAGTTGTTTGTGCGAGACGACTTTTCATTTGTTGTTGCGGGCAGGCATTCGGAAACTACATTTTGAAACGCAATTCCCTGCAAATGGAATCGGGCAGAGTAAGCAATTTCTGCTCCCCTTTGCCCGATCCTTCTGCTCACATTTTGTCTAGTTGAATTGCTCAGATTGATCTTGAACGCGCCTTAGCGACAAATTCTGTACCTCCGCCTGTGCTGCGGGCGTATCCGATGTGTTTGTTGTGTGGAAGACCTGGGCCGACTAGCTCCATATTCTGTAGGTAGGGGGTACCACCACCCGGAAGTCTGTCATTGTATGGAATTGTTTGCCATCTACCGCCGACAGGTATTTCAGTCAGCTTTCCTTCAATCGGCAGAGGATGTAATTTTCCACCCATCGGCAGTTCTGGAGGTCCACCGCCCATAGGTAGTTCTTGCAGCCCACCGTGCGGAGGATAGGGCAACCAGCCGCTGTCGTATGCCGGTCCGTACGGAGCGCGAATTGGACCATTAATTTGAGGGTCGTACGCACATGCAAACAGTTTTGACGATGTGTCTGAAATCGCAGTGGGTATGGGATCCGGTTGTTCTATAGCGTGTTGTACTTTTGCTAACTCATTCATAAGTAAACTCCTTGGGCAATCTGTAGGGAACTGAAGTCAGTAGGATCAACTAGAAGATTGTGAAACCGGCGTTTCTCTGAATCCAATCTTTTCTTCTGTACGCTGAGTTATACAGTCCATCTGATTTCTCCGCGGTTGTCCTTAGGAAACTACCAGATGCGGACTCAATCTCATGGATGTTTCTTTCTTCAGTAACTGGTCGCGGTGCCTTTTCGTTCTAGTTGACTTTTATTTAGCTAACCGGTTCGATCTTGACGGCCATTTTTGTCAGTTCGGAATGATACCGTTGTTCCGTCCGGTTTTGTCAGTTGAGTGTGATAACTTCCGTCTGGGCTGTATACAACTCTCATTTTGTCGGCAGAAACTGTTTCTTCGCCTCCACCTGGCTTAGGAACCTTGAATTCCTTTGGGGTCATCATGTTTACTTGAGTTTCAATTACTTTGCCACTGCGATCAGTTTTTTCATGCCCCCAAACTTGTGTGCGCCCCAGTCCAAGATCACCATCTCGAATGGCTCCATTGAATGTCTTTGTAGTAGTGCCGTCAAAGTTGAAAGAAACTTCTTCCTTTCGTCGGTAGATGTTCAATCCAGTCGCATCTTTGAAATCCTTGGACGGAGGTTCACCTGGGCGTGTCGTATATGCTGGCACTTCACGTGGAGTAGGCAGAGTGCGGTCTCTCGGAGGCTCGCCTGGACGATAATGTGGCCGCGGCTGCTCTTGTACGACCGGTGTCCTTTCTGGCCCGGGGAATCTCAGAGTAGTACCCTGTCTTATATTGTTGATGTCTCTGATACCGTTATCTTTAGCGACTT
Organism: bacterium; assembly: GCA_041911975.1. GTDB lineage: Bacteria > Cyanobacteriota > Vampirovibrionia > Obscuribacterales > Obscuribacteraceae > QKMZ01. The sequence continues at coordinate 5,082 of JAYRNY010000420.1, forward strand.
GCTCAGCCAGTGTCCGTATTTGCTCCGGAGTTGGTTGCTTGCCGTCGCGCGCCGTCATGTAATCTCTTGTGATGTCGTAGAGGCCTTTATTGTCCTTGCTAGTCACTTTGTAGGTCGTAACGCCGTTCTTATCTAATTCGAATTGTCGTCCACCCTTTGTTCGAATTGAATCGACAGGCTGTGCACCTGTGAAAAGCTCTAGTCCTGGTAGTTGGTAGTATCCAGTATCGCAAGATCTGAAGTCGCGGATGTCCGCCCCTTTCATGTATGTTGCAGACTGTGGAAAGTCTTTCATAGTGGATTCCATAGATTTGATAAATGGCGCTTCTTGTACTTCTGCCATAATTTCCTCCGGGCAATTTTAATTAATCTGTTTTGGTAAGTGGATCGAAAAGTAGCCTGCTATCGGGCGTTGCATCGACTTTAGCGGGGAGAGTTTACCGAGACATTACCAATCGCATGGTTTTCTGAAACCGTCCGTGGATTCGCTTTGTAGGGACAGCACCTCGTATGGGCTCATGTTATGCGCTCATCTCTATTCTTTCCGAAATAAAGAGCGGAGGCCTTCGCCTCCGCTCCCCGTCTTTCCCTTGCGATGAAATCATATTTTCATTTATCAGGAGTACGAAGAGTTTGCGCATCGGCTTTGCACCAGGGGCGGTGGTCCGACCTCGGACAGCAAAACACTGTCACACTCGACTACTTTCGTGTTGTGTTTCCTATTGTTTGGGCAAGCAACTTGCACTGTGGCCAAGCCGTATCTGCTTATGTCTTGAGTTAGATTTGAAGAAGGGGCGTATTGAGTGTGGTCGATGAATAAAAGTGAAAGTGGGAAGATGTTTTTGAAATTGCGAGAAGCAGTGTGCTGCATTCTAGTGATCCTCATATATTGGAAAGACGTAAAGTAGACGGGGAAGTGTGACGTAGTTTTGGGAAGGGGAGTGAATTCTTCTTTGATTTCGCTCACAATTAGAGAATAATCAGCAGAGTTTACCGAGACATTACCAGCTCGAAAGTCAAGCGTATTGGGGTTTTAGCCTTAAGACGACCGTATCGGAGTAACGTGGGTGTTTGGCATTGAAAGCTTTGGTGTGGTCGCTGTACTCCATAAGGTTTCCATTCTGACCCTTACCAATGATGGCGACGTGTCCATACTTTGCATATTGGTCACGCAGGTTTGAGTTAGCTTTGCGGCAGACTATATCGCCCTCTCTCACCTGGCTGAGTGGAACTTGCTCAAATTTGCCGCTGCTGAGAAGAACGTCTTTAGCTTGCCAGCCGTGAAATTTGCCGGTGAACTCAGGCATTCCTATTGATGCGAGTGCTCGCTGAACGCCGGTTGCGCACTTACCTACTGAGTTCATTGCCGCAGCCGTCTGTTTGGCGGCGCTGCTCAGCTGCAGTGAACGATCTGAAGGGTTTCCGCCGTCAGAACTTAAGTCTCCAGGTCTTAGCTCTTCCGATCTCTGACGTCCTTTTTGTTTTGATTGTGTCTCTTCGGGTGTTCTCTGGATGTTTCGTCCTGGGCGTTGTGACGATCCAGGTGTCTGGACATCCCCAGTGTTTGCTTTGCCGAATGATGAGCCGCTGCGGCCTGGTGCCATAACGTTTGAGAAACAGTTTGAATCGTTGCAGTTTTTTGCTGTTGTTTGCTTGATTAAATGCAAATACTGAGCAACCAGTGCAGCCAGGTGATGCAACATCACCGGAT
>JAYRNY010000421.1:0-6320 GCA_041911975.1 bacterium
AGAGCGCTTCGGCCTGAACTGTAGTGGAAACTTTTTCTTTGGTATGGCGATCTTGATCGGCAAATTGCTCGGCTTCTTTTTGCAGAGATTCGACTTCTTCCGGAGTCAAGCCGGTGCTGCGCTGAACTGTAATCGAATGTTTGATTCCCGAGCCGTGATCGCGCGCCGAACAATGCAATATTCCGTCCGCATCGATGTCGAAGGTTACTTCGATCTTGGGCACTCCCCGCGGTGCGGGTGGAATTCCGGCCAGATGGAATTTAGCCAGGGACATATTGGCATTGGCGACTTCGCGCTCGCCCTGCAAGACGTGCACTTCCACGGAAGTTTGTCCGTCTTCGGTCGTGGTAAACGTCATTGTGCGGCTGGTGGGAATGGTCGTATTGCGCTCGATGATGCGAGTGAACAAACCGCCCGCCGTTTCAATGCCGAGTGAAAGAGGTGTGACATCGAGAAGCAGCACGTCTTGCACATCGCCGGCCAGAATGGATGCTTGAATAGCGGCGCCCAGTGCCACTGCTTCATCGGGATTGACAGACTTGGAAGGATCCTTGCCGAAGAAACGGCGAATACTGTCTTGCACCGCCGGTATGCGAGTAGAGCCGCCGACGAGGATAATCTGCTCGATTGCGTCAGGCGCAAGTCCGGCGTCTTCTAAAGCTTGATGAAGCGGACCGAGTGTTTCCTCGACCAGGTGATGGCTGAGTTCGTTGAATTTCGCTCTAGTGAGCGTGGCTTGCAAGTGTCTCGGACCGGACGCATCAGCGGTCAAGAAGGGTAGATTTACTTCGGTCGAGATTGCGGACGACAATTCTATCTTGGCCTTCTCGGCTGTTTCTTTCAGCCTTTGCCTGGCCATCAGATCATTGGAAATATCCAGACCCGTGCTGGTTTTGAATTCGTCAACCAGCCAGTCGATTATGGTCTGATCGAAGTCATCTCCGCCCAGGCGATTGTTGCCGCTCGTCGCTTTTACTTCAAAAACGCCGTCGGTAATTTCCAAAATGGAAACGTCGAATGTGCCGCCGCCCAGATCGAACACGAGAATGGTGGCATGCTCAGACAGGCGATTGAGCCCATATGCGAGCGCCGAAGCGGTCGGCTCATTGATAATGCGCATCACGTCAAGACCGGCTATTTGACCGGCATCGCGCGTAGCCTGTCTTTGCAGGTCGTTGAAATAAGCAGGAACAGTGATAACAGCACGGCTGATCGTCTCGCCCAAATATGCTTCGGTATCGGCTTTGAGCTTCTGCAGAATCATCGCCGAGATTTGTTCGGGACTGTTGTCTACGCCGTCTATGTTGACGCGATAATTCGTTCCCATCTCGCGCTTGATGGACTGCACTGTGCGCTGGTGGTTGGTTACTGCCTGGCGCTTGCCGAGTTCACCCACGAGGCGCTCGCCCGACTTGGTGAATGCAACCACAGACGGTGTGGTTCGCGCACCTTCGGAGTTCTGCACGATTACGGGACTTCCACCTTCCATAATGGCGACGCACGAGAAGGTGGTGCCGAGATCTATGCCGATGATCCGGTCACTAGTCATCAGATACCTGTGCGGGCTGCGCTTCAGCTAAATCTTCGGTGGGAGCATTAGCGTCTTCTTCCGAAATCTCGTAGACCTGCACGGTATCTTCCGAGTCGTCGGAAGCCGGTTGCGTGAGCATTTCCGACTCAACAGCCGGTAATTCATCTGGATTTGGCAGGTTGATTTCCTGAGTGAGACATTCAGTGCGTTCTGCTCTAGCAGGCGCTTGCTCTACAGGCTGCTCAACTACCGGTGCCGCTTCTGGAGCCAATTCCACCGGTGCTGCTGCTTCGGCTGCCGGCATTGCTTCCGCCGGAGCGTCTTCCACAGGAGCTGCCGGAGGCGCTTCTACAGGAGCTGCCGGAGCCGCTTCCACGGGAGCGGCTGCAACTGCTTCAGCCGCCGCAACCTCACCCACCCAATCAGGAGTGGCTGCCGGTGCCGCTGGTGCCGCTGGAGCCGCCGCCGCTTGTGCTGCCTTGGCTGCTTCCGCTTCGGCCGCTTCCTCTTCGGAGAGGGCCGCAGTTACGTTTACCAGAGCGGGACGCAAGACGCGCTCTTTGAACATAAATCCGCGCCGCAGCTCGTGAATGACTGTGGAATCGGGATAATCATTGGTTTTAATCTCTTGAACCGGCTCGTGCAAGCGGGGATCAAAAGGCTCTCCGATAACAGTGAGCGGCTTGGCCCCAATGCCTTCAAGACATCTCGTGAAGGAATTTGCGCAAAGTTTGAAGGCTTCCAAAATGGCTTTTGATTCCATGTTGACGTTCAGGGTCTGCTGAGCCCTGTCCAGATCGTCCATGGCCGGTAAAATCGCTTCGATTGCACGCAGCGCTCCGTTGGCAGCAAATTCTTCGCGTTCTTTTTCAGTGCGGCGGCGGTAATTCTCGAAGTCTGCAGCAAGACGCTTCATGTGAGTTTCGGTCTCAGTGCCTTTGGCTTCCAGCTCGGCAACCTGCTGCTCAAGGTCCTTAATGCGCTGCATATCGGCTGCAGAGGATTGTCCTTGCCCGGCCGGTTTGCCCATATCCATACCGAAGTCTTCAGGAGCGGCATCCTCACCTGCATACATCGCCCGGTAAAAAGCCTTGGCAGCGCTCATTCGGCCACCGCCCTTTTCTTCTTCCTTGTCCTTCTTGGGCGCTTCCAGCTCAGCAACAGGTTCGCTTGTGCCGTTGCCGGACGCCTGCGCATCCTGCCCTTCTGTTGCTTCTGGCTTGGCAGATTTTTCTTTGCCTTCGTCTTCCGTGGTCATTCAACCGTGCTCCCAGACTAATCTTGACATGCCGTCGGGTTAATCACCCGAAGCTAAACTAAATTCTCAACTTTCCTCATGGTAGAAAGCCCAGGACAGCCAGGCTTTCGTCTCTATCCGGCGCGCATTCAGGGGTTAAGCCTTGGGGCGCCAAATGAAGAATCCCCCACAGAAGACTCCTCATATAATTCTAGGGTATTGATGACCTATTCTTGCTAGATTTGTCATTTAACAATATATGTCGCCATATTTGGCGGCTTTCTTGAAAACTCAACGGTTATATGGAGCGGGCTGTGGCAACCTACCTCGAACCCCAGGCGCGTCTGGCTATCTATGCGGAAGGCGAGTTTGGAAAAAAACATGCAAAGACAGCGGAAGGAGTAATCCGATATGGGCGAAACCCTGTGGCTGCTGTCATCGACAGCGAAAAGTCGGGATCGACGGTGCGCGAAGCAGTAGGTCTGAACTGCGATGCACCCATCGTCTCATCGGTCAGCGATTCGCTAAAACACTCACCATCAGCCCTTCTCCTCGGCACAGCCTGGACCGGCGGAGCGCTGCCCCAGCACTGGCGCAAGGACATCATCAAAGCGCTGGAATCCGGAATGGACGTAGTCAATGGCTTGCATGACTTTCTCGAAAATGATGAAGAAATTGCATCAATAGCCAAGCGGCACGGCAGGCGGCTCTTCGATGTACGCAAACCACCCATGCCCTTGCCCGTGGGAGCTGGACTGGCAAGAGATTTGAAGCAGCATGTAGTCTTGACTGTCGGCACAGACTGTTCGGTCGGCAAAATGACCGCATCTCTGGAGCTGGATGCCGAAGCCCGGCGCCGCGGCAAGAAAAGTAAATTCATTGCCACCGGACAGACCGGCATCATGATCTGCGGAGAAGGAATTGCCATCGACCGCGTGATCGGCGATTTCATGGCCGGTGCCACAGAACAAATGGTTATGGACGCTGCAAAAGATCACGATTACATATTTGTCGAAGGACAGGGCTCCCTGTCCCATCCCGGCTTTTCAGGTGTCAGCCTGGCCTTGATTCACGGCAGTGCACCGAGAACCATGATTTTGGTGACGAAAGCAACCAAAACAAATATCTGCGAACTGCCTCTGCCTCTGCCAAGCTTGACTACGACAATCAAGGCGAACGAGCATATGGCTTCCTTGCTTAGACCGGCAAAGGTCGTCGGAATCGCCATGAATACATGGGGCATGAGCAAAGAAGATGCAGATCGCGCCATTCAAAAAGCTCGGGAGGAAACCGGGCTGCCCTGCCAGGATCCCGTCCGTGACGGTGTAAAAGAACTTTTCGATGCAATAATCGCCAACCAGGAGATGAACAAGTGAAGACAACAACACGTGCAATTAATCTCACTTTCGAGCCGCTGGAAATGACCACGACTCATCCTTTTGGCATCTCATACGGAACATCGGTAAAGACCCACAATGTGCTCGTCAAGCTGGAATACCAGGGATTGACCGGACTTGGTGAAGCCGCTCCCGCCGAATACCACAATGAAAGTCAAGCCACTGTCCAGGCAGTTCTCAACACCTTTGCCAAAGAAGACCTTTTAGGTGACGACCCGTTTGCCATCGCTGAAATCTCTCGGCGCATGGATAAATCCATCGCTGGAAATGCCTCGGCTAAAGCGGCTGTCGAAATGGCATTGCACGATCTTTGCGGAAAAGTTTTGAATTGCCCAACATACAAAATGCTTGGTCTTGCCAATCTTCAAGCGCCGATAACAGACTTCACCATCGGCATTGCCGACCCTGACATGATCGAGAAAAAGACTCATGAAGCAGTAAAGCAAGGATATAAAGTTCTCAAAGTAAAACAGGGCACTTCATACGATCACGAGATTATCAAGCGAGTGCGCAAAGCTGCTCCCGATCTGCCCTTACGCGTAGACGCCAACGGCGGCTGGACGCCGAAGCGCGCAATTGAGATGTCGAAGTTCCTTCACGAAAACGGCGTGCAATTTATCGAACAACCGCTTCCAAAATACGCACTATATGATGATTGGAAAATGGTCAAAGAAGGCTCGCCGATTCCTATCTATGCAGACGAAAGCATCTGCCGCTCCAACGATGTAGCCAGATTGGCTGGCGCTATAGATGGTGTCGTCGTCAAGCTGGCGAAAACCGGCGGATTACTCGAAGCACTGAAAGTAATTCACACCGCGCGCGCATTTTCGATGCAGATCATGTTCGGCTGCATGATTGAGTCTTCGATTGGAGTGACTGCCGCAGTCCATCTTGCTTCGCTTGTCGATCACTTAGATCTGGACGGCGCATTGCTGTTGTCGGATGACCCTTATCTAGGCGCAGTGTACGACGACGGATATTTGAAACTTTCCGACCGCCCTGGCTTGGGAGTGATCCCTCGATAAATCCATTGTGAATGGTGGCGCATGGCATCGCCCCTGCAGTGCATAAGGTGCCACTACATACGGTTCCGCTTTAGTGAACTAGCCCCAATTTTTCAAGCGCTCTTTGATGCGCTCGATTGTGTGTTTCGAATATAGTCGAAACACCATGAAAGGCGTTTTGCCGGCAACCTTTGCAACTTCCTCCTGGCTGGCCAGATCGCAGATAACAATGGTCGCATATTTCATCATGTACTTCAGTTCTGTTTCGTCAGTGGTCAAAACAGATCGCACGGCAATTTGTTCTCCGCGTTGAGCTGCAAGCAACTTCGTGGCCATATTGAGCAATGTTTGACTGTAAGAAACGAGCAAAACGAGACTTCCATCTTTGAGCGCTTGCACGTGATCGAGTTCTTGTCGAGCAGGTTCGATATCGCAAACGATCAAACGAGTGCGATCGGCAATCAAGTTTTCAAAAGCGAAAACGTGGTAAAGGCTGGTAATCACAAGTGAGTCGGGGAGCCACTCTTTATGCTCCAGCATCTCCTCGGTTGTCATCGCCACGACATCGGTCGAAAATTCCGGTTTCAACTCGGCAAGCTGAACGGCGTGAAAGTCCTTGTTTCGATCAACCACGATCAGACGCTTCACGGGCTTCTTCTCGAGCATGCTCTGCAAAAGCGGTTTCACCTGATCGCGTGAGAAACCGTTTTCACTGACCATCGCCAAAAAATCCTGGCACAACTTATTGAGGTCGGCGTTCTTTACTTCAGGCTTTGCTTTTCCCGCAACTCGAACGCCCGATCCCTGGCGAATATCCAAAAGCCCAACACCGGCTAAATGATTGTACGCAGCAGTAATAGTGCTGTAGTGAATTCCCAGGCGCTGGGCCAGCGCACGAATACTGGGAAGTTTTTCCTGACTCTTGAGCGCGCCCGATGCAATCTGCAAAGCAATCTGCTCGATCAATTGATCTCGAATTGGTACCGCGCTCTCTTTGTTGATACTGACTTTCACTACTTGACCTGGTTAGTGCCTGATCGACATTTGCAATAGCATCGCACAATTAAATTGATCAGGTGATCCTGCCGGGCATGCAAAAAGTCGGCACATGCTTGGAGTTAGAGAGCATACTCCGGCGGCGCCGACTTTCA
>JAYRNY010000422.1:0-3908 GCA_041911975.1 bacterium
CCGTTCTGTTGAGGTGAAGCGGAGTCTAGGAAGAGCGGGCTGGCAGCAAAACGAATCATTATTCATTTGCTTATATGTAAAAATCCAGACATGGTCTGTCAGACGCTGTCCCGATCAGATCGGATCGCCGTTCATCGGGCCCTATCGACCCACTGCAGCTGGTCAAGCCATCTGAGGCTTAGCGGCAGGTATCTGTTGTGCAGCAGTCGCCCGACACGGCCACTAACGGATGCCCTATTGCGAATCGTCTTGTGTTAAGCGTTCCAAAATGCTGCAAAACTTTCTAACTGCTGCTAATGACTGTTTGGCGAAAGATTCATCGACTTCTCGTTGGCCTTGGTGCACTACGGCCTGACGCTGCCGAATTGCCTCTTGGCACGCGACTAATATAGGAGTCGGCAATATCTCTTCAGGGATGATGGTCGGCAACAGGTAATTGATCGTTCCACTTGTTCCCATATGTTTGACCTGTGCGCTAAGCGAAGGGGTGGATAATCGTGCTGCCATATGGGTACCAAAGGCCGCATTTGATTTTGGTGCTCTAGCAAAATTTGATACAGCTATTTCAAGCGCAGTCACAGCCTCCGTCAGCGATCCCCGATAATGTTCAAGATCAGCTAAACGCTCAGCCCCTGCCAACAGCTCTAGCACTAAATTAGTCTTTCCATCTCTAATCACAAAGTTTCGGATTTCGAGCCAATCACACTCGCCGATGTACCGGTCATTGCTACCCGTGGTGATAAATACTCTGTCGGTGGACGAAGGACAAAACCGGAACATGCTTTTATCATCAACGCGCCCACAGCATTCAAATAGCTGGCAGCATTGTTGCAGTTGGCATAAATCTAAGGTGCGCTCTTCTAGCCAATGCTGCCCTTTCATTGTCCGAGCGATAGCAATTAGTCTATTCACTCTTTTAATTACCGAACTCAATACCCTTTTTACAAGGCGTTCATATTCAACTTCAATACTTTTAGTTGCCTCAGAAGCAGTTTCCAAGTCGGGCATCATCTGCATGTATGCCAAGAGGGGTTCAGAAAGCCCCTCAATCTGGACTCGAACATTTACATGGCTTACATGGATGTTGAAGTAGTTTCTCAGATCCTCCACATTTGGCTGAAATAAGGAGTACACGGACTTTTCATCAAACCATATGACGATCCGCAGGTCTCCATCGGTTACAGCTATACCTTGGTCAATACCCACGGGAAGCCAGTGAGTGAAAACCATCGACGTGCCCAAATCTTTTGATGAGTCAGTTTCAAACGGTATTTTCAGCGAGATGGTCAGTAATGACATTTTGACAAATTTTTCAATGCGCTGTCGCTTAGATAGACCCCAGAAAGATCTCCCTCATTTTTATCCATAAATCATCATTTTTTTTAACAACACTCCTTTCAAAAATGTAGCCAGGTTTTTCGAAGACCTTCCTGATTTCACTTGCAATTGGAAAAAGGGCATCACTCTTCCCTAAGCACATTAGCAAATCCCCTGTTGCGGTCTTAAATTTACCCGTAATTGAATATAAGCAACCGGGCTCCCCAAAAAAACCACCCTTGACGTCGATGAAGTAGAAACACGCATCGGACTTTGATATCCAGATTGCGTTTCCGGAATCTACCAATGTTTGCAAGGAGGGCTTATCAAACTTGTTGTGTTGGCCAAAAAACCTCTCGTGAGCTTCACCAATCAACGCGACCGGCATTGATATTATCAGCCCACCTACAATACCGGTCGCTCCGATCGCAGCGACGAAATCTGCAGTTTCTTGAAATTTCGTTACAGGAGCAGAGGCAACAACGATTATTGCATTGGGGGCAAGTACAAGATCAACTGTCCGATTAAGCCAGTCGTACTCTATCGGTCTATCGCCAGCAAAAAAAGTCCCAATCGACGTCTTTCGTATAGAAGTCCAAGGAACCTCAATGTCTGGCAGTGAGGATCGAATATCTTGTTCGTTTTCGAATGATTCGGCTCGCAATTTCGGAGCGCTTGTCGTGGGCCTTGATATTGGCGATCCACACCTTGTACAGAAGTTTTGATTTTCCGAGGCGGGAGTACCGCAGTTTCCGCAGAACATAAATTGTCCTCTTTACAATGCTGATCTAAGCGATGCTACTATCATAGCCCTTAAGGTGTATGCCCAACAAAATCTCGAGTTATCCTGAGTTTCGAAAAAACTCGGCGGCCCCATCGGGGTTTGCTGCAAACGCGAGTTCCAACGCTTGGCATCTACAGTCGAAGCGAAAGCGTTCATGCTGGTCGTACGTCAGATTCCGGGGCGGAGCGTCTTCTTAAATGGCTGTTTTGGGAAACTGACGGTCGACGGCTCTTGGCCGATACCAGAGGTTTGATCAAACAGCCGCTGCAAGATCAAGTCTGGACTTTTACATTTCTTAGGTTCGATCCCAAATTCCTTCAGTCACATATCCACACCATGCCCCTGGCCTAGCCATCGTCCATCAGCCTGACTTTATCTTCAGCCCGACCCAGCCAATCAACCGGTTCCGGCCAGCCCGCTAGGTCACCAACACCGCCATAGCACCCCCCCACCCATCCGCCAGCGATGCCTTTCCTAGGCATCGCTGGCGGATTTTTGTTGTCGTCTCAACCTTAGAAGGAGTTTTCCATGAGCCTTAATTGCCCCATCTGTCGTTCCCAACGCATCATCGCCAAAGACTTGGCCAAGCGAACCTGCACGTTCGTCGGGACGGTCGGGGGAGCAGCAAGCGGCGCTGCCGGAGCCGTCACCGGAGCCGAGATCGGCTTTGCCCTCGGGGCTTTTGCCGGCCCCATCGGCCGGGGTGTCGGCGGCTTTGCCGGCGCCTTGATCGGAGGCCTGGTAGGCGGCGCTATCATTGCGGTGACAGTACGACGATACGGTTCAATCCACCGCTGAGGTACCCAGATTTTCCGACCTGTGCCAATTGTCGTTTCTTTATAACCAGCGTCGTTGCTGTTCAGTACTTTTCGGACAAATGCATCGATGATCGCTAAGCGTCCAAAGTCCCAGTGGTCATCGATGACGATTGAGTGTTTTCCTGATGTTGTTTCATTTAGGTGAGTATTACAGGTGAGTTCGAGGTCGTGATAGACGGAGAAGCGGTCTATCTCTGTCGTTACTTGGTTCTGAGGTTTCATGACTATGCTCCACCATGTAGAGGATGGCATCCTTCGATGGGTGTGTAATGGCAACCCGTCTTTAGGGAAAGAGAGAGGAGAAGGGGAAGAGATAAGGCTGGTAGGGCTGGATATGCATGGGGCCAATGGAATGACTATATGGTGATAGGTATTATTAATTAATAATACCTAATGCAATTTCCAGCTTCGATGACCGATAGGCTTTTGTCGGGGATAAGGAAATTCGATGTCTGAGAAGCACGGTATTTTTCTCCATACAATGGATAAAAAGTTAATGGGAAAACCGTAGACATGCGCGAGATGATTTGCCCGCACTGCGGGAGCCCAACGATGGCGACCAAGTTCGCCGAGCTCGAGGGGCATGGACCAGCTGAAAAAGGGTGATTCGAATCATGCATGCCTGAGACATGGTTTAAATCCGCAGGCAGGGAGAGTTCGGGCCGACAGCTGTTGCACCGCAAAGCTGCGATTCGTCAGCAAAGCGGTACCGCTGCTAGGCTTCATTTCGTGCCGCTCGCTCTAGTCAGCCATGTGAAACTGATTGATTGGTGGCTGGAAGAGTCGGTGTTCAAGTCGGTGGGAATCCGCATTTTGGATACCCAAGCCAGCCATATACGGGGGGGGCTTGACCGGAAGAAAATCCCGGATTTTTCTCGTTGATACGCTTGCTACTGCTGCTATTCCTGCTGATATTCGCAGAATTAGCGGGTTTCGCACCTTAGCTGCGAAAAAAGATCTTTCGATTTCTCCTTGGAAAGATCAAAAAA
>JAYRNY010000423.1:0-12226 GCA_041911975.1 bacterium
CAAAGCCGAAAATACTGCCTCTGATGATGAAGGGTCCTTCGACAAAGAAGGCTTAAATGAGCCGATGACCGGCGCAAAAGGAAAAGGCAGGAAGGTCACCAAGATTTCCAAAGCAAAACGACCGACCGGACAGAAGAAAAAATCACCCGCTGCCAAAAAAACTGCGCCTGCTGCAAAGAAAAAAGCACCTGCTGCAAAGAAAAGGACCGCGAAATCAAATGAGCCGAAAGGGCAATCTAAGCCAAAAGCTAAGAAGAAGCCAAAACCCAAGTCGTAAGACTTGCAGTTGCCCTTGCTCTAAACTTGAAGTTTTCAGTTTTGTAGGCGCTTGCTCCGGGCGCCAACGGCATGGATACGCCAGGCTCGACTACGTCTCGCCTTTCTGTGGCGCCCTACGCTGCTCGGCGCCGATTGCTCAGATCCAGGTGAATCTCTGCCAAGCAGTTAAAATGTTCGAGACGATTCTTGTATATCCACTGCATGTCACTGCCGCCTCTACAGATTCGCAAGATTATCCACGTCGACATGGATGCTTTTTTCGCGTCCGTAGAGCAGCGCGACAATCGGGACTTGCGCGGCAAGCCGGTGGCGGTAGGGGGCACACCTTCGCAGAGGGGCGTTGTGGCGGCAGCCAGCTATGAAGCGCGTAAATTTGGCGTTCATTCCGCAATGCCTTCCAGAACAGCCGTTCAAAGATGCCCGCATTTGATTCTCGTGCGACCGCGATTTGATGTTTATCGTGAGGTCTCCGATCAGATTCACGACATTTTCAATCGCTACACTGATCTGGTCGAACCGCTTTCTCTGGATGAAGCATACCTGGATGTCACTGAAAACAAGCTATCCATGCCTTCCGCCACTCTAATTGCCCGCGAGATCAAAGAGCTGATTTTCAAAGAAACCAGCCTGACCGCATCGGCGGGAGTATCCATAAACAAGTTCTTGGCGAAAACAGCATCCGGCATCAATAAGCCGAATGGTCTGACGCTGATTACTCCCGACAAAGCGGAACCGTTTATCGAAAAATTGGCCATCGAGGACTTCTACGGCATCGGCAAGGTGACGGCGCAAAAGATGTACAGCTACGGTATCTACACCGGCGCTGATCTGAAGAAATTGAGCGAAGTCGAGCTGATCAAGAAGTTCGGCAAAACCGGCAGCTACTATTACCGCATCGTTCGCGCTCATGATGATCGACCTGTTGAGCCAAATCGCATTCCGAAATCTATTGGCGCAGAGGAGAGTTTTGCCGAAGATCTCGCCGACAGATACTCAATGGTCGCTGCTTTGGAAGAACTGGCGGACATAGTTGAGCGGCGCCTGGAAAAGAACGGCACGGGCGGTAGAACTGTGACGCTTAAAGTCAAGTATGGCGACTATCAACAAGTGACGCGCAGCAAGACTGTGAATGAATCTGTGAAAAGCGCCAGCGAAATAATGAGCATTGTGCAAACGCTGATGTCCGCGACTGAAATCGAGCAGCGCAACGTGCGTTTGTTGGGAGTGCAAGTTTCCAGCCTCGATTGCGAACGCGACGAGCAGGAATACGTGCAACTTACGATTGAGTTTGCTTAGATCAAGAGCGGCGCGGGGCGCATTGTCTGCTCCCGGCAATCACACTATGACCAGCCTTTCACTTTAGCGTTGCCGTTGATCATGGCTTGCATGGGCACGCTGAAGAAAACATATGGGTGTGCGGGTTCCAATCCGCTGATTTCATCAAGCTCCTCTCTGTGCTCTTTGCTGATCACGAAATTGAGCGCGCCCAGGTTGTCTTCCAGCTGAGGCAATTTGGTGGCACCGATGATTGTCGATGTGATGCCGGGCGAGGTCGCTACCCAGTTCAATGCTATTTGCGCTGGTGTTCTGCCGATTTCTTTTGATAGTGCCACCAGCTTGTCGACAATTTTCCAGTTGCGCTCAGTGAAGAGTTTGTCGAAGCTGGGATTGCCAGTGTCCTTCATTTTCGACATTCTGCCGTTGCCGGATTCAAGCTTGTCGCGTTTGTATTTGCCGGTCAGCATGCCGCTTGCCAGAGGGCTCCAGGGACAGACACCGACGCCGAATTCCTTGCAGGCGGTTATATGCTCGTTCTCAATCGTTCTTTCCAAAAGCGAATATTCGACCTGAAGACCGATCAGCTTGTGCATGGCTTTGAGGTCGGCAATTGTCTGCATTTTTGCCAGGTACCAGGCGGGCACATCAGACAAACCAAAATAACGAATCTTGCCTTCCTTAACAAGGTCGTTCAACGTAAGAAGGACCTCTTCCACTGGAGTGAACATATCCCAGGCGTGCAGCCAGTAAAGATCAATATAGTCCGTCCCCAAACGCCTGAGAGAACCCTCTAATGCGCGATAAATATTCTTTCTTCCATTTCCTCCGGCATTCGGATTTCCGGGCTGAGCGCAGAAAGTGAATTTGGTGGCAATGATGATTTGGTCGCGCAATTTTCTCGCATTGACAAACTTGCCGACCAGCTCTTCGCTGGTGCCGTTTGTGTAACCATCGGCGGTATCGATGAAATTGCCGCCCTTGTCGACATAAGCATCGAAAATTGCCCGCGCGGTATCTTCGCTGCTTCCCCAGCCCCAGTCTTCGCCAAAGGTCATTGCACCGAGGCAAAGCGGGCTGACCTTCAGACCGGAGCGTCCAAGTGTGGTGTACTGATTTAGCTTCATCTCTCTTTCCCTTGTATTTCGATTTTATTTTCGATGCTTGCTTTACTTAACGGCTGCTGCAAGTTCGAGCGAACGCAGGTGATCGTTGATTGCGTCAATGTCTTCTTTTGTCAATTTGACATTTTGCGCCTTGAGATTTTCCTTTGTCTGCGCAGCATCGCGTGCGCCCACCAGAGCAGCAGTGATGCCTGGTTGCGCAATTGTCCAGGCGATTACGAGTTGACCGAGCGTGGCGTCATGCTTGTCTGCAATCGGCTTGATTTTTTCGAGAAACGCATTAACGCGTTTGATATTTTCAGGTTGGAAGTGAACTTGATTGGCGCGGTGATCGCCGGATTTGAATTTGACATCGGGCTTGAACTTGCCTGTGAGCAAACCGCGTTGCAAGGGGCTGTACACGATCGAGCCAATATTGTGCTCGCGGCAATAGGGCAGGACGTCTTTTTCTATATCTCGTAGCACCATGCTGTAAGGCGGCTGATTGGATGCGACCGGACAGACCTTTGTAGCCTCTTCCAGGTCGCTCACTGAAAAGTTGCTGACGCCGACCGCACGAATTTTTCCTTCCTTCAAGAGCTGTTGCATTGCTTCCATGGTTTCTTGCAACGGCGTTGAAGGATCTCTCCAGTGGCATTGATAAAGATCGATGTAGTCGGTTTGCAGTCTCTTCAAGCTGTTTTCGCATTCTTGAATGATGCTTTTCTTGCGAGCATTGCGGTAGATGGTGCGATCACCGTATTCCTCGTCCGACCAGTCAAAGAAATGATTGCCTTCTGTAGAATCCCATCGCAAGCCATATTTGGTCAGGATTTGCACCTTGTCTCTCTTGCCCTTAACTGCCCTGGCGACGATTTCTTCGCTGCGCCCGTATCCATAGATAGCGGCAGTGTCGATTGAAGTGGCGCCTCCATCGATGCTGGCATGAATAGCGGCTATGGCGTCCTTTTCTTCGGCGCCGCCCCACATCCATCCTGCGATTGCCCATGCTCCGAACGTGATTGTCGAGACTTCCAAATCACTTGTGCCGAGTTTGCGAAATTCCATGCCAGGATCCCCCGTGACCAGGTCAGTATTGATCGAGTTAAGCCGCGCTTTGCGGCTGAAGATCTTATCTCATTAGATCTCTTGGAAAATGCCGGAAAGATAAAACCTGACAGCGTCCTAGACCAGTGAGCCTTTTGCGGATTCACTTTCTTCATAAATAGACTGCGGATAAGGCGGTTATATTGCTATGACGGCTGACTTTCGAAGAGCCCCCTCAACCAGAACACTCAGTAATCACCCCTGGGGTCTCGCCTCATTTGCTTCTTCGACGAGTTGATTTTCTTTGTTTCCCTTTGCTTTTTTACTGCTGCCAGAGATGGTTTTGTCGCCCGTCTGATGGTGGGTGGGTTCAAGACCGAAAGAATCATTTCTTTCAGTTTTTCCCGGCAGTCCTCCAGGTTTTTCGCCTGATCGCGTGTCTTCTGGCTGGTAATCAAAATACTGCCATCTGCAGTCAGGCGGTTGGCAAACTTGGTGAGGAATCGGTTGCGCACTCCAAATGGTAGGCTCGGGCTGGCGGTTACATTCCAGCGCATGATCGCTTTGCTGTTCACCTTGTTGACGTTTTGGCCGCCCGGTCCGCCGCTGCGCGCGAAGCTGATCTCGAATTCTTCATCCGGAATCTCAACTGATTGTGAGATCGCTAGCATTTGTGCCTCTGTCTCTCGTTGCACACATGATACCTCTTTGTGAGCGCTCCAGGCTCGGCTTCTCCTCCACTTTCGCGGGCGCTCAAGGCTAATTAGAATTTGTACCGGTTTCCCGAGAATTTGCGCCATATGACCCGGCGCTATATGCTGAGTCAACCAATGGAGGTCGGTTGTGAAGATATTGTCTGTTAATCGCGTTCTTCTTGCTGTGGCGTCCGCTTTGCTTCTCATTAACTTCGCGGCCCTGGCTAAAGATGTGCCGGCCGGTTCGACTGCTGCTGAGAAGAAACAAGAGAAAGTTGAAGCCAGAAGCAAGCAACAGCTCAAAGAGCTGGTCACGCATCAGAGGACGCGAAAAGGTTGGTTGGGTGACGGCAGAGTTCCGGAAAACGTGCGCGTCATCAAAGACATTACCTATGTAAGCAACAGCACCAGTCAGAGTCAAAAGCTCGACCTCTATGTTCCTTCTGCGACAACAGGCGCAAACGACGAGAAGAGTGAATCGAAAAAATCCAGGTCTGAATCTTCTACAAAAAGCAAACGTTCTATGAACGGCTGGCCGCTCGTTGTGTGGATCCACGGTGGTGGATGGCGTGGCGGTGACAAAAGAGGAGGTCCGTATCGTCCTCTTCTCGATGCGGGATTTGCAGTTGCGTCTATCAACTACAGATTGAGCGGCGAGGCGAAATGGCCAGCGCAGCTTGATGATTGCCGCAGCGCACTTGCATATCTTCGTGCTCATGGTCAGGAATATGAAGTTGATTCAAAACGCATGGGTATCTGGGGCGGCTCAGCAGGTGGTCATCTCGTTCTGATGCTCGTGTTGAAGGATGATACTTCGAGTCCGCCGCCTTACGAAATTGCCGCGGCGTGCGATTGGTTCGGTCCGACGGATCTGGCGCGCTTTAGGGCTGGTGGAGAGACGACCAAGGAAGGTCAGGAACTGGTTCCGCAATTGTTTGGACTGCAGGGCGATGCATTGATGACTGCCGCCTCTGCTGCCAGTCCGGTTAGCTACGTCGGTAAGGCAAAACATATTGTCCCTATTTTGGTCGTCCACGGAAAGTCGGATGAACTTGTTTCGATAAAACAGTCTGAGAGATTTGTAGAAAAGATGAAAGCGGCTGGATACAAGGACATTAAGTTAGAAGCGGTATCTGGCGGTCATGGTTTTCCCGGCTTCGGCCGTGATGTGCTTAACGATGTCATCGCATTCTTCAAAAACAAAATGGCCAAGTAGATAGAAAAAAGAGAGGCGCATCGCTTGCCCTCATGATGTTTCTTTCCTGTTTTCTTCCTGAAGGAACGTTTGGCCGATCGCGGCTGTATTTTTTGTTTGGCCGAATGCCGTCGGTGCGAGTCAGGGGAGTGGACTGAAATATGAGACCGCGTAAATAATTCGTGGGACAACACCCGTTTTATCAAGATGGTGTCAAGATGGTGTCAAGAAACAATCAAAAACGTACAAGGCTGAACATGATCTTCTTGACTTGGTGCTAAGCTTGGCGCGTTCTATATAGATCTGTCTCAACGGATCTTGAAGACATGGCTAACAGTGGAGGGTATTCCCATGAAGGCAAAATTCCTTCTTGCGCCGGCATTGATCTTGCTTGCACAAACAGCAGTTCAAGCCGACGAAAAAGTTTTTCTGTACAACTACGGTCACCACGAACAACACGGTGACATTGCTGTCTTGAGAGAGACAGGACAGATCGACATCTATGACGGCGCAAAAGCGACCGGCTACAACAACACCGTGATCAAAGCATACGACTCATGCCAGGTTGATGCATTCGGTAATTGCCAGGTTACGGCAAATGCAAAAGTGAAAGTGAAAGCGTACGACAATGCGCGCGTCTTCGCCAATAACAGCGCCGATGTTGATGCCGTTGGCAGCGCTTATGTCCAGGCTTCGCATAACTCCAACGTCAGTGGGCATGGCAATGTGGCGATCGTCGCCAATGGCAATGTCACTGTTAAGGCTTACGACAACTGCAACGTCGTCGCTTCAGGCAAAGCGAAAGTCGAAGCATACGGCAATGCAACTGTAATGCTTCATGGCGATGCGACCGCTATCGCTCACGACAATGCGCAAATAAATTCTCACGATAAATCAACCGTCGTAGCCAACGACAAGTCTACTGTCGATGCTTATGACGACTCGCAAGTCACTGCCACGAAAGACGTTAAGGTAGAAAAGCACGACAGCGCGAAACTGACCATCAGTAAAGGCTAGTCACCACGAGCTCGCGATGGCGGGGAAATTGAATAAAAGTACTGGCGAGCCGCTGGTGCTCCCAGTTCGCCTTTACCGCTCTTGATAAGCCTTTTGATATTACCTGCCTGAAGGCAAATACCTGTTTGTCCGCCGTATGCGCCGGGCATCACGCTGCCGTGTGCCGCTCCAGCCAAATTCGCCGGTTTGTTGCATATAATATGTAGCAACTGAGTGTTTCTTGGCGAGCCGGCAAGGAGTTTAGCGTGCCGCAATTACCTATTCCGGAAAAGGTTGACAAAGCAAAGAGCGTGGAAATTTTGCGTGTCTGGGCGGAAGAGGGAAATCTTGCCGTTGTCACAAACACAAAATTCAATTCAGATCCTGCTTTTTTTGGCATCGCGCTAGCAGATTTGTTGAATCACCTGTCTTTCATTTGTTCGCAAAAGCAAGGCAAGTCGCAGGATGAGAGCCGCAAAGAGATAGTCGAGGTGTTCTATAAGGAATGCGGACCTCAATGATTGAATTGCCACTTCCGCACAATATCTCTTCCGAAGAAAAAGCGCGCGAGCTGATTCGCATTTTCCATTCGCAGGACGGCGAGCTGACCGTGACCATTGATGGCTGGCTGGATAATCCGAATGTTTGCGGGCGATTGATTGTCGACCTGGCTGTTCTCATAGCCAAGGAGTATGTAGCGTCAGGAGTCTGGCGAGGTACATTGGAGGCGGCTCTTTATCGCATCCTGTCGGCTGCCGATGGTGAGATTCAAAATCCAACCAATACTCCGGTTTTGGAATAGATCAAGTTACTTCCGGTAGATGACTCCGTTGCGAGAGTAAGGACGGTTCGTATAGGACATCATCGGATACGAGAAGTAGCCTGCCGTGGAGATGCGATCGGCATGGACATACCTGGTGATCTGGAGCACCATGTCCCGCAGTTGCTGCTTCATTCCGTCGTCCGCATAGGCCTTCATCAGCCTGACCGTGAGGGGATTTCCAGAGTCGTAGAGTCCACTTCCATCGGCAGCTTCTTCTTCCATGTACTTTCTCGCCTCTGCTCGTTTTCCAGATTTCACTAAAAGGTCAGCATACTCCAGTTGATCTTCGTACATACCCCAATGTGTATCCATCAGGCGCTTGTAGAGGGTGATGGCTTTTTCATCATGTCCGCTTACTCTGTAGGCATTTGCTAGATTGAGAATGGTTGGAGCAATCAGTGCGATATCGTTGCCCGATGCTTCCGTCTGCAGCGCAAGCACTTTTTCGAGAGGCTCGATAGATGATTTTACATACGGATCAGCATGACGAATCGTGCACATGTCAACTTTCCATCGAAGATAGTTGCGCAACATGCTGGCCATGGTGGTATCTCCAGATACCGGAGATCTTGCAAACTCCGCGTATGCGGCACGCAGATCGCCAGCTTCGAGCGCCGCATAACCAAGCGCACTTCGCGTGTTTCCTGAATCAGGCAACATACCCAATCTTGAAATGCAAATTGCAAGATTGTCGCATTCGAAATTCATATTACTTTGGCAGTTTGAGAAGTGGTACGCTGCACGCTCGAAATAGCGAAGAGCTTTTCTGGCGGGAAGCGTAAGTGCAATTTCAGTATTCGCGTTTGCAGCGTAGGATGAAATTCTTCGGTCCTCTGAAATGAGCAAATAATTTTCGGCGACTTTCGCGCACTCTGCATATTTCTTTGCAAGCCAGAGTTTTTGAACTTCCTTCAATGCCGTGCTGCGTTCGACTTTGTCGAAATCCGGCGTTCGCATATGGGTCAGCATATTGACCTTCTCCTGGAGCAACAAAAGGCGCTGCGCTTTGAAGTAGTGCCCTCGCTTGTAGTATTCGTATGCTTTGTCATATTCAGCGATAGCTTTTTTCGCACTCTCATTGTTCGTTCCGGTAATCGGATGGTTATTGGTCAAGTTGCTGTATGTATCTCCCAGGGCATAGTGCAGAGCTGCCATAAAGCTGGGCGGTTTGCGCAGCAGCTCAGCTTGCTTTACCGCCGCAATCCAACTGTCCGTGGCCTTTTTGTCGTTGAAACTTTGACAAAGAGCAGCTTGATCGATGTGCTTCTGTAGATTAACCTCGCCAATCACTTTCGCGGATGCGAAGCCGATTATCAAATAGGCGGTAGCGCATGTGGCGATCTTATTGCCGAACAGATCTAGAAATCTGAACATCAAAAGTCTTTCGGCTTTGGGCGGCAATTTCTTAGTACTGCCATTGCAAATGCAATCGTTCACTAATCGAAGGGCATTCATCAATTCGCGAACATTGCGAAAACGTCTTGCCGGTTCTTTTTGCAAGCACTTGATAATGATGCAGTCAAGCAGCTTTAGCGCGTTATGCTCCGGAGAATCTTTGGGAAGCTGGTTTGCCAGTTCATGCAAGTAATTCAGTGCAGCCTGGCTGGCATTGCTGCCCACGAACGGAGGTGTTCCGACAAGAGCCTCGTACATGATGCAACCCAGTGAGTAAATGTCGGAGCGAGCATCACGTCTGCTTTTGTCGAGGCACTGCTCCGGGCTGAGATAAAAGGCGTTGCGCACCGGATCAGGCGGCATTCCGAAATCAACAAGTTTTACCATGTCGGAGTCGATTTCATTGGCAGTCAAAACAATCTTCTCTGGCGAGAGATTGCTATGAAAAAGCTCATGTCCATGCGCTTCTATAAGCGCCTCACCTACCTGATTGAAAATGTTCAAAAATCCGGCAATGTCGAGACGTTTCTTGAGTTGCAAGACCTCAGCTAGGTTATTGCCCTCCACAAGATCGGATACCACATATGGTGCGCCGGTTTCGTCCGTACCGCTTTCATACACGGTAGCCAGATGAAGATGCGTCAACTCCGATGCAGTCGTTGCGGCTCGAAGTATTTCTTTGATCTGGAGGCTGTCAGAAACTCTAGCATTGAAAAGCCGCAGTGAAAGAATCTTATCAACCGCGCCGTTTTTCACGGCAAAAGTTGTGCTTAGCGCATCTTTCGAGTGCTCCCAGAGTAAATCATAGGTCTTGAGGCGCTCTGGCTGGTTTGGGCTGGGCTTGGACGATTGTGTCAGGGTAGGTTCGGACTGCCTGGGCCCGCCGCCTTGCCCGCCATACTCATCGACGGCTTCCCCGACGGCTTGAGGCTCTGAGCTCTCATTACCGCCGGGTGGAATTTCGTCTGAGTCCTGGGATTCCTTACCAGCTGGCCTTTTGGGTAGATTATCGTCTGAATCTGATCGGGGCAGATGCCCTAAGGGGTCCTCGCTGTCAGCGTTAGCGGTGTCGCTCTTGCAGGTAAGGACGGTTGATCGAACGGGCAATTTTGACGCAACAGAAGACTGGCGCCCATTATTGGAGGAGCGCTCACGAGTATTTTGTTTCATTTATAGGTGTTTGATCAGTGGTAAAGGGCAAAGGTGGTATTCACCGGTGAGCAAATATAGTCCGTTGATGTCAAGAAATATATAGGGTTTACCCTGGGTACCGAAGCCTACCGGAAATTGTGTCCAAACTTTGGCAGATTAATCAGGCCATTTTTGTCGAAATTGCTCATACATGAAGGAAAGAATCGAAAGACGTCTTTTCTAGCAAGCACCATATGTGGTGCAAATTCCGCACCGTCTGCTGCGGGCGAATTTGTATTGTGGAAAACATTTATTAAACCCCTTTCGATATGCGGACTTCTTGTGTACATGCAGCGGCCATATAATTGATATGGGAGTCAATGGGGTGTCAGGGGGGTGTCGATGCGAAAGCTTGCAAGGGTTTCGGTTTTTTGTGCGGCAATTTCGTTGGGTGTGATTAGTGCCTGGTCATTGGCAAATGCAAACATGCAGCAGCATATGCTTGCTTCTCCATTTGTGGCAGCTGATAAGCCGGATTCGCCGAAATTCAACGCCAGCGTTGTAAGCACGGGAAAACGCAACCCATTTGCGGTGACAGCGAAAGAATCGACCTTTGCCGGCGGTAACTATTCCGGAGTGCTGATAGAGAGCCAGGATCGGAGCATTACTCCTCGTGGTTTGTATTCGCTTGGTTTTTCCTACAAAGGCTCCAATCAGGGCGAAGCGACCGTAGAGTACACGGGACCAGGGATGGTCATCAACCGAGCCACTGCTGCTTTTGGCGGCGGCAGGCAGGTCGAGTCGGCGAAAGACGGATACAAAAAGGTTCTGTTCACTGCAGCAGATCTGGGCATACCGTCCAACAGTTCCATACACAAGATAGTTATAGCGCCGCCGCCTGGTGGTGTCGGACGCATGCTGGTCGATGAAATTACCCTGAACGGTGATCCCGTAAAGAAAGCGATGCACACGCTTTTCTACAAGGTCATCAACTCGTCTCCGACCGGACCACTGTCGGCAGTTGCGGCAACTGGCTGCTCATCGCAGACAACCAGCGTTGGGTTGCGCAACATGACCGGTAGCCCTGTCAAAATATTTTTCACTTTGGGTGTTGTGACCGGCTGTGAGACTAATGTTCAGGCCATTTTTCCGCAAATGACCTTGAACACACCGGGTGTGACGACAATTGGATACATCATGCTCAATCCAAAAGGCGCTGCCGGGGACAGCATTTTCAGTAACGTTGCGTCCTGCTACTCCGGCAGCTTCAGCGCCGAGTCTGTCCGGATCAACTGTTCGACGGACAGGTTTCCGACCGGGCAAAGTCTTGCAGAATTTATAGTCAACAATGGCTTCCAAGCCGGCACACCGCAGGAGACTGTTGACATAAGCTGCGTTACAGGCGTCAATGCGATCTGGAAATTCACCATGGACGGAGGTCAGTCGGTTTGGACAACTACGACCGACACAAGAAAAGTGCCGCCCACGACAAAGGTTGTTAGAGATATGCAGAATGCTCCTAACTTGTACGGCAATACCGGAAGGGAGGGCGTGTTCCCGTTCGGTTGCACGAATTGCACCAATTACGCGGGCGTCCCGTGTTGCGCGCCGCCAATTACACCTGGTACAAATCCGAATTCTTCAAATCCTCCCGGTTGCGAGCAGCAAGGAACAGTGACGAGTTCCCCACCGCCGCCTTCAACTAAGTGGGATGCCACGCCTCCTGTGTACCAAACTTGCAATCCGGACTGGGCGCCGATATGCAATGTGCAAAGACCGGCTTCTTGCAATGGTGGAACAATCACAATCGACTACCTGGGACCTGCCAAGGCGTTCAAAAAAGATCCGCCGACGCCGCCCAAGAAGTTTGCTTATTAGGTGAATGATTTCGCTTTTGTGATACCACGGACGGTATAAAAAATCGTTCGTAGTCGATTTATGGACGAACGATAAATCAGTCCCATTCCGCTATCGGCTAAATTCCGATATGCCTTTGCCATCAAATTGCAACAGCAGTTCCCGACAATGAGAACTGACAGAGAGTTACACGCTTACTAATCGGTTGGTTTAATCTTCCAGTTTCCGGTAATGGGTACATATTTTAAGGGGACGACGAGGGACTCTTTATGTCACGAAGAATCTTGCTATTTCTCGGTGTCAATTTCCTGATCATGACCACCATGAGTTTGCTCCTCTCGGTGTTTAATGTCAGACCTTACATAACTCCCTATGGACTCGACTACTGGCACTTAGCTGCCTTTTGCGGTCTCTATGGCATGGGCGGTGC
>JAYRNY010000424.1:0-5454 GCA_041911975.1 bacterium
AAAGAAAACGCCAGTTTTCTCTGCCGTCCGGATTTAAACGCCCTGCTTGACGTCACTTAAAGTGCAAAAAGTGCCAAAAAGCTAGAAAAGCGGACTAGTTCGAAATTTCCGAACCGACCGCTCCCCTGGCCGAATACTTACTTAAAAAAGTGACGCACGGGAGGCGCGAAGCCCCCAGTGCATCACCAGCGTCCGCGAGAAGCGTCAGCCTTTTATTGGCCGGCGCTCTTCAGCGGGATGCCGAGCATCGTCTTGAGCAAGTCGGCAGCGACCTTCAGCCCTTCCGGACCGCGATCACCTTCGACTTTGTGCTCAGGCTCGATGCCGTTGCGCTCGGTCTGACCGCAGTCGCCAAGCCATTCTCCGCCAGGAGCGAACCAGTGGCAGCGAGTGATGCGCACCCTGGCTCGACCGTTGAGAATGTCATACTCGGCCTGGCCGATGCCCTTGCCCGGCGTTTCGCCGCTGCCGACAATGGCCACTTCACCAGCGGTGCCGTTCTGCACGAGCGTGCAGATCGTCAACTCGCCGGCACTGGCCGTGCGGCGGTTCATCAGGATGATCAGCGGCTTTCCGGCGAGCACGGGCGGGCGACGCGTACCCATGTGGGTCTCGCGTTCGCCCGTGGGCAGCTCCTCGACCGCGAAGAATTGCTCCTCGTTGACGAAATACTGCCTGACTTTGACGCCGTCGCCGTCTTCCCAGCGGAATTTGAGTGTGGCAAGCAACCCGTTTTTCACGAAGAAGCCGCAGCACTCCAGCGCCTCGAACATGCGTCCGCCGCTGTTTCCACGCAGATCGAGAATGACGCCCTTGCAGTCTTTGATCTTATCGACCGCTTGAGCGACATCCTCGACGATGCCCTCCTTGTCGAAGGTGCTGATGCGCAAATAGGCGATGCCGTTGGGAGCCAAGAAAGCATCCACATCGGCAGCCTTGGGCTCGGCGTTTTCATCCGCGCTTACCTGAGAGACGAAGGTCTGAGGCGCCACCACACGCTCGGTGTAAGTGTCGCCCAGAGACGCCAGCATCTCGTCGGCGTAGCGCAAAGCCGTCTCGTCATCCACGATCAACTCGTCGAACTTGTGCTCGCAAGAGCCCCAGTCGGCGAGCCGATTCGTGTCGAAGAAGGCGACTTTCACCATCTGCCAGATGGCGTGGTAAAGCTCACGCCCCCGGCTGGAGGCGTCGTTGATCGTATTCATATCGACCTCCAATGGGTTGTGGAACAATTTGGGAACCAGGCACTCAACTGCGATGCGCCGCTGTCCAAATTGCTCCTGTTGATGGTTGTTTCGCCTTGCTCAGTGCATGGCGCCGTGCAGTTCCACAGTCACCTGCGCGATGGCGGGATAGTCCTCGTCCCAGACATCGTTCGCCTTGCCGGTCAAGCAATTGCAGGCATCCTGCACGACGGTGATGCTGCACAGAGGCAGTTTGCCGGCCAGAGCCTGGATGGTCTCGAGCAAGCAGGCATCGCTGTTGACGCCGCACATGCGGAAGGAAGCGGTCATGAAACCCTTCGCTTCGCAGGCACGGAGAATTTCGGCAGAACCGTCATCGTCAGACTTGCTGATGATGATGCCGCGGTCGTAGCCTTCAATCAGCGATTTGATGCTGTCGTAAGTCTCGCCCATTTCGTGCGGGTCGTACTCGACGATGATTACCGGGCGTCCTTCCTCGCGAGCGCGAGTGACTTCCTGTTTGACGAACCACTGAGTGATCGCGTCCTGAGCCGCCTTGAAGCCCGGCTGCATGTCCATGACGACAAGCACCGGTCCCGGGCAGATGACGTGAGGGTTGATGAACGGCAATGCAGCCGCGACGCCACTCCCTCCATGGACATCTTTGTGTTTTGTACTCATACTTTTTCTTCTTTCTTCAAGGCGGCATGAGTCCATGCACAAACGTGCAGAGGCTTTTACGCGCGCGATGGTTTAGTTTCTTTCGAAGTTTTGGATAGGGTTTGAACAGGAGTTCAATGTGTCAGTAATTTGAACTTAAAGATGGCTTGAAACTCAGGCAAGTGTTTTAGATAAGAGAGTAAAAATATTCAGCCGGGGCACGAAATGGCTGTCAGCCGCCCCAGTGCACGATTTTGCTCAGCTTATCGACGCTTGTTGAATGATGATATGCAGCATGAGTTTTTTGAAAAAAGCCGCTTCAAACTTTACGCGAGCGCCGCTAAGTTGCACCGGAAAACCAATGGGCGCCCTCAGCGACTCTTGGTTTTCTCAAGCAGATGGTTCAAAAGTGCTTTTGTCTGAGTCAATTGAGCAGCATTTGCCCGCGGATCCTTCTCGACGATTTGCAGAGAAAGCATGAGCAATTCGCACGCTTCTTCATCACGCTTCAATGACGACATCATGTCACCCAGAGAAAAAAGCGAAGCAGCTACGACTGGGTGATCAGCGCCAAGCGTATTCTGGCGGATCTTCAAAGCCTTGGTATAGAGGAATTCGGCTTCGCGAAACTGTCTTTGCGCTCTGTAAAGATCGGCAAGCATGCTCAGACTGTCCGCAACGAGCGGATGATCCGGCCAAAGTTCCCGCGCTTCAACGAGCATCGAATGACGCAGCAAAACTTCCGCCTCATCATACTGTTTGTTGCGAAAATGTCCCTGCGCCAAAAGCAAAAGACTGTGCGCAATGTCTTGAAAGCTAGTGGGCGGCTCGTCTGGCTGTATCGTTTTGCTCAGCTCGCACGAGCGGCGAAAACAGGAGAGCGCCGGTTCACTCTTGCCCTGCCGCATGAGAATCACAGCCAGACCCATGTAAGCAACTGCCAGGACGGCATGATTCGGGCCGAGAAATTTTTCGTAGATGTAGGTCGAGTTTTTCACTAGACGTTCTGCGTCTTCAAAACGACCCCAGGCAAAATAAAGCCCCGATAGATAATTGAGCCGTGTTGCCACATCCGGATGTTCAAGCCCGACCTGGCGCTCGGTAATGGAAAGGGCGCGCAAATAGTAGGGTTCCGCCTCGGCAAATTTGTCTTGAATGCGATACAAAATGCCGAGACGATGAAGTCCGGGCAAAAGACTTTGATCGTTCTTACCGCTGACCGCCTCACGCAGAGCCAGAGATCGAATATAACACTCCTCTGCCTCTGCGAATCTCCCCCGGCAATGGTACCCATAAGAGAGGTCGTCCAAAAGCGTGGACAGAGAAGGATCATCCTTGCCGACTTCGCTCTCCTGAATGGCCAGAAGCTCTTCCAGCTTTTCTATGGACGGATACACTTTGCTACCGATTTCGATTATTGGGACAGTCCAAAAATTGTCTTACCCGGCAGGCGGAAATATTCCTGTGTTTTCGAATATTACATACGAATGCTTCAAATGTTAATAAGAACGCGCTGGTTTTTGTCAGACTGGGCATTAAGTACCTGTGGGCCATATCAGTAAGGTAAGCTCAGAGTCTGATGAGCAACAATAAAAGCACTATCCAACTCGGTGAATTAATTGTCTCGAGCGGTCTGGCTTCCGAAGAGCAGCTGAACCTCGGGTTGTTAGGCACGGTTGAAACCGGGCTGCCGCTTGGCTTGCAGTTAATTTTGCAAAACGTCCTTGATTTCGACAGCCTGCATGGATTGATCACAGCCCAGAGCCTGGTGCGCGATGAGTTTGTCACGAGGGAAACGGCTGCCAAGGCGGTGGCGCTGGCAAAACGCAAAGCGATCCAATTGAACCTGGCTCTCGATTTACTGGGAATTTATGTCGACAACCCCATGAAAAATCGGCTGGGCAGCTTGCTCGTCGATGGCGATATTGTCGACCGCAACGTCTTGAAAAGCAGGTTAAAAGTGGCACGCGCTACTTGCCTGCCTTTAGGAAAAGTCTTCGTTGCCGGCGGCGATCTGGAATCTCAATTAGTTGAGCGAGCGATTCAAGTGCAAAGGCTCTTGCGCACAGGAGAGATGGAAAGAGAAGAAGCAATTGATTCAATCGTCTCATCGAGAAGCAGTATTCAACACGCTCACAAAACAGAAGAAGGGATCGAGATATTGAAAACGCGCCTGGGCACGTTCTTCGTCGAAGTCGGTCTTGTTTCTTTCGATGATGTGGAAAGAGCCGCCCAGGAAGCGACACGCAACCAGATGAGAATCGGCGAGACGATGCTCGCCCACCACCTGATTTCGACCGAGAGTCTGGACATAGTTCTAGAAGTTCAGCGCCTTGTTAGAGCGAAGAGATTCAGCCGCGATCACGGTATCGCCATGCTGAGAAGAATTCATGCCACGGACACTTTTCCCACACAAGCATCTCAAGATAGAGAGCGCCATCCGATCAGCTTCCTGAATTTCCTTAGATTAGCCCGCCTTGTCGATTCACTGGGGCGCAATATCCTCTCTCAGACCGGTACTTATAGAACCCACGGCGTCAGTGGAATGATCGAGGATACATGGACTGTCTTGCCGCAGTCTTTTGACGAAGACCGCGTCATAAAAGAAATCATTCCGAAAGATGTTGCCGAATGTCTCACGGAAAACGGCTTTACGACCCTCGAGCAACAATTGAGTGTGGCCCGGGCAGCCAAGGAATACAAACTGCATCGCGACAGAGTTTCGAACATCGAGCAAGCACTCGTGAAATATCACGCTGCAATTATCGATGGAACAGCTATGCGAAACTGGTCCGGCACCTTCCCGGCAATCACGACCTGGATGGAAAGAGATTCGAACAAAGATCCTAATCAAGATCCGAATCAAAATCCAAACGGTGGGAATTCACCTGCTTAGTCGGCTCAATCAGTAGTTTTTCCCTACTTGGGCTGACCAACGAGTTCTGCTTTGGAATTCGGATTGGTTATGACAGGAACCACGTTCGCGCCCTCCGCGCCCGTCGGAGCGCCAAAAGTCGAGAAGATAGGAACGAACGTGCGGTGGTGCAAGAGCGGTGTTTCGACCGGCTTGACGCCGACGCCATCCCAGGCTGCTTGGAGTTTCGGCACGAGATCCGTATGTCCAAGGCGTTTGGCGGCTTCGATTGTTTCGAAGGCGAATTGCGAGAATTGCGGAGTGCTGCCGGCTCTGGCGCGAGCTTCGAACCAGATATGTCCTGGCGCCTCCCAGGCATTGCCGCCGACTGCGGTGGCGAAATCAGCGAATGCTTTGTTTGGAATACCGCTGTTGATGTGGACGCCGCCGTTGTCGCGCGATGTCTTGAGGAAGTCTTTCATGTGCGCGGGCTGGATGTCCTTGCCGATGGCCGGATCGTTGTAGGCGGTGCCGGGCTTCTTCATGTTGCGCAGCGCTTCGCCATTGATGTTGTCCTTCCAGATGCCTTTGCCAACCAGCCAGTGATATTGCTGGGCGGTCAGCTTGTCGGCGTACATGTCGATGAGGGCGCCGCCGACATCGGAGAAGTGCTCGTTCAAAGCACCAGGCTGATTGCGATAAACAGTTCCGGCTTCGAATTCGGTGACACCGTGAGTGACTTCGTGACCGGCAATC
>JAYRNY010000425.1:0-2334 GCA_041911975.1 bacterium
AGAGAAGCAGTCTTGAGAGAACGTGACCCAGAACGAGCGCTGGCGACTGCCCGCGCTTCATATACTCAAAAGCCCCCTCTAGCCCTGTGTGTTTTTTCAACACCCAAAGACCCTCCAAACCAAATATTAGCAGGTCTTCCAGCCGCTTTATGGACCTCGTATACTTACAACCCGGTGACCGAAAGGAAACAATTCGGAGCGATTTTCTTGAGTGAATAATTTGATCTATCATTTAGATATAGAAGCAAGGAGTGTCGATTATGAGTACGCCCAGGATGAGGCTCTTCCAGATATCTTTGATTAGCCTCACGCTGACGTTTGCGGCATCAACAGCAGGTTTTGCCGACACGACTATAAAAACGCCGAGCGGAACCAAAGTAATCATTACGCCGCCCAATAGAAATGCGCTCACTCCGGCCGACAAAAATTGGGGCAGGACGAGTTTTTCACTGATCGACAAGATGGGTGCGGCAGAAGGTGCTGCAGTGGAAGTACAGGAAGGAACCAAAGGGTCTGCGCAAGCATTTACGCGCAAGACTGATGTTCTTCCAAAAAACGCGACTGTCGTAAATAGCGGAGAAGATGAAGCAGGGACGCAGCTCCTGCCGGTAATCGCATTGCCTATGGAAGCCGCACTCGCACTAGCAGACAACCCAAGCTCACAAGCCGACAGTCCCAAGAAAATTGCTCAGGCACAAACCGAAGGAGCGGCGGAAGCGGCTGGCGCTGTGGTTATTCACGTTAATGCAAATCGCTCCTCCTTTGTTGTCTTCACATCGGACAGACAGTGTGCTTCCGGACAATTTTTCGGCTCGCCCGGTACGCTTCTTATGGGTACGAGGGGCACCATAGTCAGCACCGATGGAGACAAACTGATTCTCCACAGCGGCAGACTTCTCGCCGCCACCACTAATTCGGATTTCAAAGTCGCTACCAGAGATGTGGGTGTGAAAGTTGGCGCACACTCAGCCGCCATCGTTGAATACAAGCCGGGAGCTAGCTTCCAAACCATACCCGTCTACATGGGTACGGAAGGCGCAGTGAAGGTTAAAACCAGCGCAGATGCAAACACGACTTTCGCTCTCAAAAGGGGCGAGAAATATGCGTGGGATCTCGACGGCAATGGACCAAGAGCCTTCGACACATCGACGTTCAAATCTGATCCGCTGGTGGCGCGCGGCTCAATCAGCCAATCCATGGGTAGTGTCTCCGCGCCGTACAGCAAATACAACAAGCAATTAGATGCGGACTTGAAAATTTCCAGAACTGAAGCTGCCACCGTAACTGGTGCGCCATTAAGATTGCTCGCATCTGATGGAACAGAATTCATGGTCAATCCGGACGGCAGTTTGCGCATGTTCGCAGGCTGGATGTTCTTGCACGGACCGGAGAATACTGCTGTTACCTGCGCAATGGGCACAGTAGTTTTCAAACAGACAACCGATGTCACCATACAAAAGGTGGAAGGGTATTTCCGAGTTGGTTCCTGCAGCGGAAGCAATTCTATAAACCTAGTTTTCGACCAATACAAGGTGCCGATATCCCTAGGCGAGGAAGTGCTGCTAACGGATCACGATCCCAGCACAGAAGAGCTGCAAGCAGGAGACGGCGTGTTGCGGCGGCATTTGACGAAGCATCCGCTGAAGAATCAAGTCATCGTATTGAATGACTTCTCTATTTTCTCGCTCTTATACAACGGCAATCATCTCTATTCTCTGCGAAAGCCGTCCAACTCGCTGGACAGAGCAACTCGCGATCACCTGCTGAAAAACATGGCTGCGATTCAGTTTTCCACCTCAGATCGAGGAGAGTATACCGATCAGCCCAAGGTCATAAGCATAGTGCCTACCGAGCAGCTGACCCCTGATTCATCAGGTCGCATTACAATTTCTCGCTTGCCCTAGGCGATTGCTAAAAGAGCAGCAGTCAACGACCAAGCGATTGCCCTAAAGGGAAAAGGTTCGCTGAATTTTCGGCGAACCTTTTGTTCAATCTGTCTTACTCGTAGTGCTTATCTTCTAGTTGGTGCAGGGATATTCTGTCTGCCTGTGTTCGCAGGGGTTCGTGCTGCACCGCCCGGTTGATTACCGCGACCAGGTGTTGCACCTCCCAGATTCAGATTGGGCGTGAGCTTAATGGAACCGGCACCAGCCCCGAGATTCGGCAAATTAGGACGGAGTCCGCCAACCGGTGTAATATTGCCGGTCGGCACTTTGATGCCGGCTCCCGGAAGAACACCACCGCCGGTGGCACCAGCACCCGGCAAGCCACGGACCGTAGCACCGCCTGCACCAGTCAGTCCGGTGTTGACAGCGCCAGGAATTCTTCCGCCAA
>JAYRNY010000426.1:0-2905 GCA_041911975.1 bacterium
CAGTTATTTATTGTTTTTTTCACAGTTGCTGGGGTTTCAAAATAAGAAGCGACCGTTTATGCAATGGCTTTGGGTGCCAACGGGCCTGTCTTCAAATCCAAATATGACGGCAAGCATACAGATGAGCTTCCTCGTGAAGGCATGCTGATCGTTTTTCCTGAGTAAGTAATTCACGAGGTCCATAACAGATGTCGAAAAGACGACGCTCGAAGCGCAAACAGCGGATGACGCATTTGCCTCCGGGCTCGGCTCCCGGCACTTTGATTCCTTCACCGGATGCGGTGCAGTCGAAGCTCGAGGTGATCGTGTATGGACCGGACGGGTTTGAAGAGAAGGAATTGAAAGAACCGGAGGAAGTGCGGCAGTTCATCGGCAAATGGCCGGTAGTCTGGTTTAACGTCGAAGGACTTGGCAGTGCCGAGGTGGTGAAGAGAATCGGAGATATCTTCAGTATTCACCATCTTGCCCTCGAAGATGTCCTCAATGTCCACGAGCGTGCGAAGATTGAGCGCTACAACGAAGATCTTTTCATGGTCATGCACATGATGGAAGTGAAAGAGCATCTTGAAACCGAACAGTTGAGCGTCTTCAGCGGCCCGCATTTCGTTGTGACTTTTCAGGAAGGTCCAATAGATACACTCGATCCAGCCCGCGAAAGAATCCGAAAAGGGCAAGGACATATTCGCCAGTTGGGCTCTGATTATCTCGTCTATTCGATAGTGGATTCTGTGCTGGACAATTATTTCCCGATCCTGGAAGTCTATGGAGAGACGCTCGATAAGCTGGAAGACGAGATCATCTCCAAGCCGTCAAGCGAAGTAGTTGCCAGTGTGCATGCGGTGAAGCGTGAGCTTTTGACTTTGCGTCGTGCGGTGTGGCCTCTGCGTGAGGCGATAAATGCCTTGATCCGCGACACCGAATTAACATTTTCGGAAGAAACACGAATTCACTTGCGAGATTGCTATGACCACGCAGTGCGTATCATTGATTTCATTGAGACGTACAGGGAACTGGCCGCGGACTTGATGGATGTTTATCTTTCCAGTCTCAGCAATCGCATGAATGAAGTCATGAAAGTGCTGACCATCATTACGACTCTCTTCGTTCCGCCGACTTTAATTGCCGGTATTTATGGAATGAATTTCAATACTGAAATTTCGCGCTACAACATGCCGGAGCTCAATTGGATCTTCGGCTATCCTTTCGCACTATTGTTGATGTTTCTGCTCACGCTGGGCGTTGTCCTTCTGCTCTGGTACAAAGGCTGGCTCGGTGTTTTGGGCCGTCACAACGGCAACAACTAAGGGTGAGAGTTGTTGCGTTTTTATTTGCGGTCGACGCACTGCTTCGACCCGGCAGCAGCTCCCCTGCACTCGTCGAATAACTACTTTCCATGCGTCTTTTGATCAGGGCTGGATTTTTCTCGTTTGTCTGGCTTCGCCGTCTTATCAAAGCCCTCACCCAGTCCCATCTCATTGACGATGGAATCAAGCGAATCAGAGTTTGATTTGCTGATAGTTACGTCACTGTCATCTTTGGCGCGCTTGTAGCCGGGAGGCAATTCGAAAGTATTGGCAGGTACCTTTGCGCTCTTGATGGAAAAGGTCTGCAGGAGCATTTGCTCTCTGCCGCCTGATGCGTGGGAAACACCGAAGTATGTGCCCGTTGTGAACGCCCTTAATTTAAGTGGAGTGTTGGGCACCTCCGGCATTTTGTACAGCTGGAGTATGACTGTTGTTCGCTCTTTTGCTGCCGGTTTCTTGTCTATCCAATACTCGCCTGCTTTACCGTAGGTGAAATCAATCGGTTTGTGCATGCGCAGCTTTGCTCGCGCGTTGGGATCTGCAGGTAAGAGATAAACATCCGTGTCGCGTCCCAAAATCTTTTCACTGCCTACCTTCACGACCGGCCACTCGCTGGTGTTGGCCATCATTACCCAGGTCACGCGCAGACCGTGCTTTTTCCAAACGTCAAGCGACATGTCGTAATAAAGCTTGTTGCGAGTGTTGTAAACGTAGACTCGCCATTGCGGTGCTTTGGACAGAATGACCGTGCCGTTAACGTTTTCACTGATGCGAATGGCATCTTGAGCTTGAATGACCTCAAGAGTGCCGAGATATCCATGCTTTTGCTGGAGTATATCGACCTGCTTCAAGGCTGGTGCTGCGTCGGCTGGAAAAACGAACAGGGACGATAAAATGAGAGCAAGCGCCGAAGACCAGTTGAAGCGGTAGAATGCCGGCTCAAACCGATCTAGCGAAAATGCCCGTCTTTTAGGGGCAATACATTTGTCAGGCGTTCGAATCTGCCGCTGCATATGCTAATTCTAGATCACGCCTACCGCGTTTCTGCCAATCCCAGTCCCTTGCCCTTTCGCGAACCTAACAATTGCCCGACCAGACCGTTCTAAAGTGCGCTATGCTTGAACTGTGGAATCGAGGTGGCAGTTAAATGAGTTCGGGCGAAAGTCTGCCCTGCATATCTTCCCCCGAAGAGTTTGCCAATATGGTGAAAGCTCAGCTCAAGAGCCGCGGAGAGGAGCGTTTTCTGCGTTATGAGCCTGTTCGTTTTGCCTTGATTGTCGAAAATGACAAAGGCGAGCCGCAACAATTGTTTGGGCTGGCGGCAATGTTTGACGAGTACAACACCGCTCACGAGTCGGAGCGCACAGCGGTTATTGAGCGGTATTGCGGATTTTTCCTTGGCGTAAACAGAAACAATTTGCCGGAGACCTTTGCTGAAGCAAAAGATGGTCTGATGCTGATCATGCGCCACAGATATCTGTATCAAATTATGCAGATGCGCCTGGCGCTCGAGCAGGGTGTCACTGCCAAAGGCGATGAATTGCCGCAAGAGCAGGAAATACCGCATGTTGTAATTGGTGATGAATTTGCGGCAGGATTGA
>JAYRNY010000427.1:0-3708 GCA_041911975.1 bacterium
AAGGATGGAATCCTGTCTATACCTACTCGATACCGCGGCTGCCTGCATCAGGCGTCGCCAGCTGGAACAATCTGGTTGTGCTCGGCGGCTCCGACTTGAAGCTCTATGACATATCCAATCCCGACAAGCCAAGTCTGGTCTCCACACAGGACTTGCCTACGGCGGTAAAAGCAATCGTCGGCGCCGGCAGCTATGTTCTCTGTCTTTCCAAAGAAGGCGTCGCGCTTCGCAAGATGGACAGCCTGGCGAGCGTTGCTGCGACGTTGAAAACCCAGGGAATACAGCTTTGCTACGACGCCGCGCAGCAAAAAGCATTTGTAATTTCCGAGCTGGAGAAAAAATCGGTCGCCCAGAGATTGAAAGTTTATTCCAACAAGCTCGAAGTGGAAAAAACCATCGACCTGCCCAAGGGCGTCAACAGGGGGATCGCGCAGGGCGGCTATCTGCTGTGCGCTTCTTTGAACGATTTGTATCTCTATGGAGATGCCGACAATAACGACCAGATTTCCACGAGGCATTTTGAAAACCTGGCACCGCGCGACTTTGCGCTTACAGACGAATATGTAGTCGGCACTTTTATCGACCAACAAACAAAAGGCTTCTTCCTTGTTTTGTCCAAAGGAGAAAAGGACATGCACGTCCTTGGCTCCGTCGATATTCCGCATGACGGCACCGCCGTAGCGGTCATGGGCAAGCGCGCTATTACGGCCGGACGCACCCCCGACGGCAAGAGCATCGCCGTCATCGTCGACTTCACTACACCATCGGCACCGAAAGTGGTGGCAACATTGCCGGTAGTCGAATCCGCTTCGGCAATTTCAATAAAAGATCGAATGGCCATCGTCGTCGGTCGCGGGCTGGAACTACTCTCTCTCATGTGAGCAATTCAATGAAAGCACCAAGTCTTACACTGCAGATTTTCATCGGGCTTGTCGCAGGCGTCGCCATCGGCGCAATCTTTCCGCAGGTGGGAACGGCCCTTGCACCAGGCGCCACCATCTTCATTCACTTAATAAAAACCATCATCGCGCCGCTCGTATTCGCCACTCTCGTCGTCGGCATCGGTGCGATGGAAAGCGCGCACTCGCTGGGTCGCCTGGGATTCAAATGCTTTCTCTATTTTGAGGTCGTGACCACATTCGCCCTGGGCATCGGTCTCTTGCTCGTCAATTTGATCAAACCCGGAGTCGGCGTCCAGCTCGAGAATGCCACCGCGGTTGGAGAAATCGCGAAGCAACCCTCGATTTCGGAGCTGATTGTTCATATCTTCCCGACCAGCGTCATCGACTCGATGGCGCGCGGTGATGTTCTGCAAATAGTCGTTTTCTCGATACTTTTCGCGCTGGCCGTCAGCGCGACGAAAGCGAACATGATTCTGGAATTATGCCAGAGCCTCGCCAATGTAATGTTCAAATACACCGGCTACGTGATGAAGTTCGCGCCCATCGGCGTGGCCTGCGCGATGGCTGCCACGGTCGGCGAGCACGGGCTGCACACGCTCGTGAAGCTCGCCCAACTGGTCGGCACTCTCTATCTTGCTCTGCTTGTCTTCATCACTTGCGTTCTGCTGCCGGTCGCATTGCTCGCCAAAATTCCTCTGAGCAGATTCGTGCGCGCGGTCAAAGAGCCGTTTTTCATTGCCTTTTCAACGACTTCCAGTGAGGCGGCATTGCCTAAAGCCGTGACTGCAATGGTATCCATCGGCGTTCCGAGAAAAATCGTCAGCTTCGTACTGCCGCTCGGCTATACCTTCAACTTGGACGGGACCACACTATATCTCTCGCTTGCCTCGGTGTTTGTCGCGCAAGCAGCCGGCGTCAACCTGTCAATCGAGCAACAGGTCTTGATGATGCTCACTTTGATGCTGACAAGCAAAGGTGTGGCGGCGGTCCCTCGTGCCTCGCTGGTGATCCTGGCCGGCACGCTGGCATCGTTCAACCTGCCCGTGGCCGGAATTGCCCTCATCCTCGGCGTGGACACGGTTATGGATATGGCGCGCACCTCGGTTAACGTCCTGGGCAACTGCCTGGCATCCTGCGTTTTGGCGCGCTGGGAAGGCGAATTCGACGATTCGAAGGACGGCATGAAATTACGCGAAGACGCAGAGCATGAGCATGACAAGCATCACCAGGTCTCCGGCAGTGCTTCGGATGCTCACTCCGGTTCAAGAGACGCTGGGATTATCTCCCACGCCCCTCGTGTAACCGCCGAAAGGTCTTTAGACCTCGAAGTGGGTTTGCCTCTTTCCTAGGCGAAATCCCGGGTTTAGACTGAAGTTTCACGATTTCACCATGTATTTATCTTGGGTTCGATCCAAGGGGATCTTTTTCGGGTAAAAACGGGTTAGAACACTCTATTAAGTGAAGACGGCTCCCATTTTTGCGACTTCCCTCAAGGGACAATCGAAACGGATACCACCAACACAAGGGACCAGCCGCACCTCAACGGTCAAGCACAGAAAGCCACTGGAGGCTAAATGACTACCGCTACATCTAAAAAGAAGTTTCCACGCCTTACCTCTTCAGCGTTCGAACATCCCGCTGACAGAGCGGCGCTGGATGCCCTGAAGAAGATTCCAGTTCTGGATATAGTCCTGCGCAAATTCTTCGAGTTGGGATTTGAAAAGATTTTCCGTATTCAAATGATCGGTCAAGCCGTTCACGTCACGCCCAAGCAGTGCCCGAAGATTTACGCGATGTTCCGCGAAGCTTGCGACATTTTAGATGTGCACGAGCCGGATCTTTTCCTTGTCTCCAGCCCCTATGTGAATGCTTTCACGTTCGGGGCAGAACGTCCTTTCATCGCCATTCACTCGGCGCTGGTGGACCTACTTACAGAAGAGGAATTGATGGGGGTGCTCGGTCACGAACTGGGTCACGTAAAATGCGGACACGTGCTTTATCGCAGTCTCGCCATTACCCTTTTGAGGTTGGCGGAAGCGTTTGGTCTGGGCAGAATGGCAGTTCATGGTTTGATGGTCGCGTTGTACGACTGGTTCCGTAAAGCCGAAATGTCAGCCGACCGAGCTGAGCTGCTCGTTACGCAAGACGTTAATGTCTGCTTGCACGTGCACATGAAACTCTCAGCCGGTTCGAAAGTTATTTATGACCAAATAGACCCGAAAGAATTCCTCAAACAAGCCGATTCATACGAAGATCTCGATTACAGCACACTCAATAAAGTGTTCAAGCTTATGAATGAATTGTGGCTGACGCATCCGGTCCCTGTATACCGCGCCAAAGAAATTAAACTCTGGTCGGAAAGCAAACAGTACAGAGAAATTCTCGCCGGTCGTTATCCCACAGAAGAGCCGGGACTGGGCTTGCGTCCATGCCCGCACTGCGGTTCGAAAATCAGTCCGTCATTCTTCTTCTGTCCGGACTGCGGAAAGAACTCACGCGTGTAAAAATCTTCTGTGAGTGCGCCGCTTGCGCCGCCCTAACAGAGAAAAAGGAAAAACAAAAAGCCGGCTCGATGAGCCGGCTTTCTAATACCGATTGCGAAGGCGCATACAATGCACCACTACGAAAACCTCTAGTTACCGTTGGGCTCAACGTCGACAACGTCTTCGTCAGACGACGAAGAGCTTGATTTTTTCATGGACTCGCCGCAGCTCGGGCAAAACGCTTTGTCGCGGGCGGCAGGAGCGTGGCAATTGGGACATTCGAATCCCGGTGATGCGTGGAAGCCTGCGCCTTTCTCGGACTT
>JAYRNY010000428.1:0-4117 GCA_041911975.1 bacterium
CTCTCGAGGGCTTCTTTCGAGCCGGCCAAAAGCACGCGCACATTCTGGGCGATTGTCTTTGTGTAATGCTTTCCGTCTTTGACGACTGTGACAACAACATCGACGATATCATCTGCAGCGATTGTTCTGTCGACTGCGGCATCGTCGTCGAGTTTTAAACTGATCGCTCTTTCGTGTGTTTCTAAATTGGCGGAAAGAAACTGATTGCGCGCAAAGAGGTAGTTCTTGCAAATCGGCTCTCCGCGCCCAATGAAGTATTTCGTGATGGAGCCAACCACTTGCTCATTGCTGGCCAGCATCGATGGATTGTAATAACGCGTCGGTATCTGCACGTAGTGCAAACTGGAGAAGCTTAAACGTGTTCCTGGCGGGATGTCGGTTGCGGCACCCACGACAGTGGCCAGTTCCGTATGCGGCTTCGGCGCGGAAGCTCTAAATATTCCTGCCACAACAAAGAGAACCATTGCCAGAATCATCGCGACAGGCAGCCAATTATTCTTCTTGCGCGGAGTGGGAGCCGTGGCGGAGCGCTCCTTCAAAATCGATGCGATGTCTTGCGTGACTGTTGGCGGCATGGTTGTAGTTCCTCAGCACTGAATTAGAAAACCTCTTGCGAGGCTACTGCTTGCTCTGTGACGAGCTGATTGGCGAAGCTGATCGGGCTGCCGCCACGCCCCGTGTACACATCGAAGCTGTTGCCGAATTGCGACGTGCTCGACATGAACGTGAATGGGTATTTGATGCGGACACTGATGACACCAGGCGGCAGATTTACTGAAGCATCGTCCCAGGGAAGAATTTCCACGGAAGATCCGGCAGGCAAATTACCTGTTTCGCCGTTGGTTCCTGTCAGCAGGTGACCGGCTGCCATCGCTCGATATATGGGAGAGTCGATGTTGATCGCTTCGCCGCTTACTCCAAATCCGCGCGCATAATCTCGGTTGGCGCTGTTGTCCAGATTGGGCATGCGGCTCGACAGGCGGGCGCCCTCTTGCGCAGCCATGACCACGATCTGCTTCGTGTAAAACAGCCTTCCGAAGTAAATGATTGCTACGACGAAAAGAAGCAAGAATGGTATGCAGAGCGCGAACTCTACCATTGCTTGCCCATTGTTTCTGCGAATGCCGGTTGTTTTCTTCATGGTTTCGACAGACATGCGGGGACGCGTTGCCGCGCCCTCCACAATATCTTTCCGTCTAAGCTCTAGTTGAGAACCCAGGGTGTTGCCGTGGGATTGACTACGCGACCCGGATCCGGAGCTTTGGTTCCGCCATAGTTGATAGCTTCCTGTACTGCAGTGATCATGTCGCCGCAGATGTGTCCGAGCGATCCCAGTGCCACCATGCACAGTGCTGCTACGCATCCTAGTCCCAGTGCGTATTCGACCATGCTTTGCCCAGCTGGTCTTCTTCTTCTATTTCTCTTATTCATCGTTCTCCCCTTCATTCAGTTTTTGACTAACATAAAAAACAAGCACAAAGCAGCCCGATGCATTTGCCAAGAGTTGCATCAAGCAGAAGTATTGTTGCGAGCAATTCGCATTTACTGTGCGGAAAAATTTACTAGGGTATAAAACAATCGTCAATTAGTTGGAGTTAATTCGAATGGCAATCGCAGGATGGGATGCCCTCCCTGAATTGATTCGATAGCTTGAAAGCCTTCTACTGTGTCCACTTGGAAGGGTGAAGGCTATTCGAATCTAGTCAGCAAAAAATATCTCGATTCGGTTACCGATTTTCGGATAATCGCAAAGTTGTGACAATTTTCGCAATAAGGTTTTCACTTTTGAGATTGTAATTGCTTGTTCATTTGTGCGAATCAGATGCATATGAGCTAAAAGGAACGTCTCGGTCTATTTGTGGGAACGACTTACTGTCTGAAAGTGCTTCAGGCTCTGCTGCGCCTCGCCCTTCGGTTGTCCGTCGCCGCAAGCGTTCGCATTACAAAGTCAAAGCTACATGTCATTCGAATCTTTCCTCTTGAATTTCAACGAGATGCGCTCAACACTCAGTCGTCTTTAACACTTTTTTCAAAGCGGACATTAGTTTCAGAAACAAGAGATGGATATTTCAAACGCCCCAACGGCGCTGCAACAAAATTGAAATAAGCGCCCTCTAATGTGGAAGCAATCACCCTAACGCGCAGGGTGCTCGTTATTACAAACCAGGCAGGCAACGGCGATGTCAAACTTCACAGCGGCGCAAAAGCGCGAACATGCAGTGCTTAACAAGATACAGAATGAGCTTGCATTTTTTGCTGATCGACAAGTGATGAGTGTCTCGAACGCTGCAAACTCATCTGTTCCCCTCGTATTCAACTTAGATGCCTTCGAGCTCATTGATGGCGACATCGATTTCAACCCCGAGAACCACCAAGCACAATCTGACTATACAAGTGTCTGCGCGCCAGCCCCAGCGCAAAGCCATGAGTCCGACGGTGCTGGTCCGGAAAGTCTGGAATGGTTCAGCAGACTGCTACAAAACGCGGCAAGTCGCGCTTCCTAGACTACCGATCTGCATACAGATCGATTAAGAAGCACGACAGAGAGTTGGAATATAAGCCGGACTTCGGGCAGATGCCCGGTCTCGTGCTGATGCCTTTGAGGAATTCTCTTTATGCCACCACTGGATAATCAACCTGTAAAGCAGCCAGGACCTGAATATGGCTTGCAGCCACCAAATCTCTATGGTTTTTCGGGAGATGGTGACAAGTCCGGCACGCAGCCAGCGAACCTTTATGGTTTTACAGGCGATGGCAACAGCAACAGTGCGACTCCGAAAGTTTATTTGGGACCCGTCGGTCAAGAATTTTTCGTTCGAATAGGACCTTCCGAGCGCCGCATCGATCAGATGCCGGACGGACCGGCTAAGGACGCGGCGCTGGCACGTGAGACGAATGTACTCTTCAACGTTCCTGTCGCGCTGAAAGCGTATCGCGACGACATCAAAGCTGCAGATGCCATCGACCAGA
Source organism: bacterium (assembly GCA_041911975.1). Classification (GTDB taxonomy): domain Bacteria; phylum Cyanobacteriota; class Vampirovibrionia; order Obscuribacterales; family Obscuribacteraceae; genus QKMZ01. The sequence goes on from JAYRNY010000428.1 coordinate 2,971, forward strand.
ATGATGTGCTGCGCAGAAATAATGCAAATGCGCCTCTTCTCAAAGCGAATGAAGCACAACTCGCTCAGGCTCGCGCCAACAATGCTTCTGCTGATACGATGAATGCTCTTTTGAAGACGAATAGAGAACTCAAGGATGCACAACAAGGAATAATCAACGATTACTACGCTCCGGCTACAACCCGCATAAATGCTGGATTGGCACTCATTTCCACCGGGCAGGACATGCTGGTGGATTATGGACAGAATCTGATCCAAGAAGCGTTGAAGTTTCGCCCGGAGTTGGCCGAGAATCCTTTATTCAAGAGAAACATGGCTGCTGCGCGTGCTGCTTGCACTAAGAGCCGTGAGGCCGCTCTTTCAGGTCCGGTGAGTGATCCCTATCAATTCTCTGGTGATGGAAGCGTACCTGGTGGCATTCCACCGAAGAGACCCGGCATTCCCGGACAACCCGGTCGCGGACCGGACGGAAGACCTCTTCCCGACGGTAATCCAGGCTTCACACCTATACCGCCGATACCTGGTTACGATGCGCCTCCAGCTAACAGACCCCGATATCAACCATTGCCGCCATTCAATCGCGGCGGCGAAACACCGGATAACGCCAGAAAAGACAAGCCGAAACCTCAGCCCACGGAAAATTTCAATCCACCTCAGCCACAGAAACCTAAAGAGGTCGATAAGTCCGTTTGGGATAAACTGCCTGATCCGCAAAAAACTCTTGCGTTGGCTATTGCAGCATTCATGGGTTATAGACTCGTTCAGCGCGGCAGAAATATTCTCGCCGAGCGCTCACGCGATCAAGGCAACGAGAGCCTTGGAAAGACTCCGGAAAACGCCGCCAGACTCAAGGAAGCCGTTGAGCGCGCCGGTCAGGATGTTGCTCGCGACAGTATCGTAAAGGCTCAGCAGGTCAAAGAAGGCGAGCACGCAGGCAAGTACGAAGTCATAGGACCGGACGGCAAAAAACAGTATTTATCCGAAGCCGAATTCAAAGAAAAATATGCAGAAACCGGAAAGCCCGGCGAGTTCAAAGCTATCACTCCTGACAAAGTTAAAGCCGTACAATTGCCCGATCTTGCGGCACTCAATGAAGAAATCGGACTTGGAAAACAAGCCGACCGCAAGATGTGGGCAGTTGTAGAAAA
>JAYRNY010000429.1:0-1590 GCA_041911975.1 bacterium
GTACTCAAAGCCGGTGTCCCCGGTTTGTCGGCAGAGGATTCGTACAGAGTGATGGCCTACTTCAATATCGCCCTGTCAGATGATTCCGATCAGGATGGTGATCCTGCCGGTGCAGTAAAACAAATGGTTAAGCGAATCGAAAAGGGCGGCGAGCTTGTTGCCTGGTTCACCAAAAGGTATAAGAGCATTCTGAAGAAGATCGGCAAACCCAAATCCACCGAGTCGGCGTGTCTCTCCGAGTTTCGAAAGAACCTTCCCAATCTCTAATGGGACAATTGTGAAATCGGATTGCATATTCTGTCCCAACGTCATTTGACCTCATTTGCTATTGCCTTTCCACATGGCAGAAAATTGCGCTGGACGAGCGTGTCTTCAGTGTAACATCTGGAGAGCGTGGGAGGCATTTAGCCTAAAACCTAAAGGAATGAATGGTCGCGACAGCCGATGCCAAGCTTGTGTAAGAGCCAACAAGGCCCTGCGCTACCGGTCGAAGCGTAAGAATACACGCAAAGCCGTCACTTCATTGACAAAGACACGAATAAAATCTCAAATCCTTGGTGAACTACGACCAACTGTAATTGAATCTTTTGCTGAGAAGATCAGTGAATGCTTAAACGAGTTCCCAGGTGAATAATCTTGCACGTTCCTTAAGCGCAAAAGAAAAGAAAGTCATCATAGCGGAGATTGTGGACGGCTGCCGTAAGTTGGCCCAAGACCTCCTTGATGGCTGGCGGCCGATCAATAAAGAATGGCCCGTTCAACAGGGCGCAGCTTACCTTCGACTGTCCCACGACGATCAGGTTCTGGTGGAAAAGGGCTCGCTTGAACAGCAAGTCCACATTCTTTGGGAAGAGGCAATTGTTCGAAGTCACCAGGACAAAGTGAACTACAGGATCACCAACTACTTCATTGAGCCCGGCATCACGGGCAGACATGACCAACGACCTCAACTGCAACGGATGTTTTCTGAGATTAAGAGAGGAAAACACAAGTTTGTCCTGTTCAAAGAGCTCTCTCGAATCCATCGTCAGTCACATCTCTGGAAGATTTTCTTTCAGACATGCATTAAGGTTGGCTGCCACGTATTTATTCGGGGATTTCCGCTCAATCCCAATGATCCAACCCAAATTTTGCAGTTGGATATTCTGGCTGCCTTCGCTGAATATGAGTCAAACGTAAACTCGAAGCGAGTTCGCGAAACTAACTACTCGGCCCTAATTAGCTCTGGGAAGCTCAATTCGACCAAAAAGATTCTTGGTCTCGACCCCTTGTTAGTGGCTGGCAAGCGAAAGGTTGGTTTCTACCAGCGTAATGATGACGAACTGCAGACTGTAGATTTTATTTTGCGGACATTTGAGAAGTATGGCTCGACAACCAAAACGCTTGAAGAGCTAAAAAGGCTCGGAATAAAAAATGTAGATGGACGTCCCTTTCTAAAGCACTCGCTGTTCACGCTGCTCACGATCATCTCCTACCTGTGCTGGTACACGCCGGCCAAGCGCTGGTCGCGGTGGTCCACCGAGATCGGCGCGCTGGCGGGGGCGTTTCCCCCGCTCATCGGCTGGGCGGCGGGCGAAGGCCGGGTGACCA
>JAYRNY010000430.1:0-2481 GCA_041911975.1 bacterium
ATAGGCGGCGTTTGACGGGTGCGATACAGCCCGCCCATAGTCGTATCTTCCAGTTTTTGATTGGGGAAAAAATCGTACTCTAAAGCGTCGATGCCGGCTACCCGCTTTATATGCGGCTTTTGTCCGATTTGAGACAGCTTGACCGCGCGCAGATTTTTTGTTCGAAACTTTTCATAAGTGATTTTTGCTGCGCGTTTTTCCCCAATTCGAAATATGAAGACGGTCCAATCGGGCGGCGTAGCGATGGATACAGCCTTGGTATGGGTGGTGATGCGAATTCCCTGGGAACAAGCTTTGATCGTGTAAATGCCCCAGTTGGTAATCTGGGAAGCAATGATGCCTGAGTATGGTTTTTGATTCGGCTCTTGGTGTGAACCCGCAGCCGGCTTAGAATCGGCGGCCATGCCTGGACGAGGGTTGCCGATAAAAGCCGCGGCCATGGCAACGAGCGATATCGCCAGCCCCATCGATAAGTATGTTCCGGTCTGGTTCATCATCTGCATTCCATTGAGTCAGACAGCGACCGAAATTGCCTAAGTTTCCAGTTTGTACCCTACGCCATAAACGTTCTTTATAAGAGAATTGTCTTTGTCCTCGTCCAGCCCCTGGCGAAGGCGCATCAAAGAAACTCTCACTGTCTTCGCCGTCGCTTCAGTATCCGACTGCCAGACGCGATCGATCAAAGTGTCGGCACTGAAAACTTGATTTGGATGGCGCATGAAAAACTCGAGCAAGGCGAACTCACGAGGGAAAAGCTTGACCTCTTGGCCATTTTTGGTGACTTTATGCTCGTTGGGATCAAGCTCAATGTCTTTGACCTTCAAAACATTGTGGTGATAGACAGGTGAGCGCCTGAGCAGTGCCCTGACTCTGGCTGCCAGCTCTTGAATCGAGAAGGGCTTGGTTATGTAATCATCGCTGCCGGCATCCAGCCCTGTCTCCTTGTCGGCGATTTCAGTCTTGCCCGTAAGAAAAATGATCGGCGCGCTGCCCCCCTGGGCGCGGTATTCCTTGCAAAGGGCAATACCGGTGATCTCAGGGAGCGACCAATCCAGGATTATGACGTCGTACTGGTAAGTCTTCAAAAAATTGCGCCCGTCCGCCCCGGCGAAAGCTTTATCCACCGTGTAGCCGGCGACGGCAAAATATTCGGATACAAGATTGCACAAGTCCTTATCGTCCTCGACAATCAAGATCTTCGGCATTGGCTACCTCATATTAGATTCACTAATAAGCTTACCTTAACTGTGCCACGGCGGAAGGCTCTTCACTCCATCCCATGACTTCCAGACCGGCCGGCACTTTACTGGCGAGCCTGCCAAGAATTCAGCCTTCAAATAATTTCAGGGGTTGTTATGCGATTGCTACTTTCGTTTCCTAAAGTGAAACTGTTCCCCACGTCGGAGTGCGATTGTTGAGTCAGGTGAGCGGATAGTTCGCCAGTAGGGCTCAATCAATGCGAAGATCCCCTCACAATCTTCGAGAAGATTGCGCAATTTCAGTCAATAACCTATTCTCCGCCACCTGAAATTCAACAAGAAGCTCCAGAGTCCGCCCCTCCTTCCCCACGAAATTTTTAGCCGCTGGACATAGAGTCCGCGACTAGCTGTTCAACATGAGGTTACTCGATGTTGCCCCAAGCTCCCCCGATTACTCTTTCTTTTGCGATAGAAGAACCTACATCATGTGGAACTCTTCAATCAAAGAGCCATCTCACCGACGCACAGAGACTAAAGGCGATCGAAAGTTATGCTTTGATCGCGGCATCACATGCGGTATCAACCCAAAAATCGCGACAAGTTCGCGAAGAGCAACCAACAACACGCAATTCTCATCCATATCTGAGAATTTCCGCCCCTTCAAATTTGAACCGGCTCGGTTCTACACAAATGGAAAAGCCGGAAAAACCGCAAATGCCGCAAAGTCACAAGAATCAATCTTCGCTTCGCCTGTCTCTGCGTCTTCAGGACACCTTCAGGCAATATCTGCGCCTAAGCGTTCCCACCCAGCCAGACCACGCTATCGATAAAGAGCGACACAGACCCTCGAGAGAATTGCGCAGACTGTTCACAATTCATGATTCGGCATATTGCCAGAGCTGATTAATTCAGCCTTCCCACAACGAGCCAGAGAAATGCCAGAGCGACAAGATCAAAAGAATCAGCAAGATCAACCACATCAAAGAGTCGACCATAAGGGAAACCAGCACCATGGGCAGCACATAGAGCAGCCCAGGGCGCATCAAGTCCCGCCGCTCGGGCAACAAAATCACGGCAACTGGAAACCGCACACGGAGCACTTTAGACCGCAGGAAAGACAACACCAGCATATAATCTCGCCGCAGGTAGATCCGCAAAGGCTCAATTTGAACCCGCCGGATTTGCGCCAGCTAAGGAATGAACAAGTCCAGCATCAGTGGCAAAACCAATTCAGACCCAATCAATTCAGGATTCCGCCAGGAATTCAATTTGGACCCCAAAT
>JAYRNY010000431.1:0-1947 GCA_041911975.1 bacterium
CTGATGAAAACCGGCAGTTGATCAGCCTTTCCAAAGGCCTCCCCACCAGGAGCCATGGACGTGATGGTCAATTCGACCCGTGTCCCTATTCGAGTCGACGAGGCGTGCTGAGGTCGGTTTGCTGAGCGTTTCTTCGGCATTTTGGAGAACAGTCCCCCATTTAGGGCAGGTTAGAACGGCCCGTCCCGGGTTTATATAAGACAGGAGCTATTCTAGACTGGGACAACGCCCAGCGCAAAGCAATGCAAAGTTTCGGCGAAATTAAAAGTACTGACAGTGTCGAGCAAAAAAACAGTTCGGACACGGCCAAAGACGCCAGCGAGGACGCCCTCAGCCAGTATTTACTGAGTTCTGAATCAGGAATTATGGCCACCGAGTGGTCGGTGATCATACTGACTTTGACTGCCGTCATTCAATTCGTCGTGGTCTCCCTTTCCGGCAGCATGGCACTTTTGGGCGACTCTATTCACAATTTCAGCGACGCCCTCAGCGCGTTGCCTTTGTGGCTGGCATTTTTTCTGCAAAAACTGCAGCCTGACAAGCGCTTTTCTCATGGATTTGGGCGCTTCGAAGACCTGGCCGGTATTTTCATTGTCGCCTCGATCATCATAAGCGGGCTTGTAGTCGGCTTCGAGTCTGTAATGCGGCTGATTCATCCAGAAAAGGTTCAGCACCTGTATGTCGTTCTGGCTGCGGCATTCATAGGCTTTTTAGGCAATGAAGCAGTAGCGATGTTCCGCCTCAAGATCGGCAAAGACATAGGCAGCGCCGCTCTCGTCGCCGACGGCTACCATGCGCGCCTGGACGGCTTGACGAGCCTCTCGGTTATAGTCGGCTGCATCGGCATCTGGCTGGGCTTTCCTCAGGCCGACTCCCTGGTCGGACTCTTTATGTCCGCCCTGACTTTGTGGGCGGGCTGGGAGCTGGCCGGCACGATTTTGAAACGCTTGCTCGATGAGGTCGACCCCGAGCTTCTGGCGGCAATTGGAGAAGCCGCTCTCAAACAGCCGGGTATTCGTGGTGTAGAAAGTGTCAAGGCGCGCTTTTCCGGCCATCGACTGCGCGTGGAAATGGTGGTCAACGTGGACGGCGGGCTGAGCGTGGAGAATGCGGAAAAGACAGCCGACGGATTGCGCTCAGGACTAACCAAAGCAATGCCCGTCATTGAGCATGTTTCCATAGAATTGACCGCTAAAGATCAATAGATCTTTGGCAGATTTTTTTGAAACGCTACTTCTTCGCAGCAGTCAAAATCTTCTTTTCCAGTATCGATCGATAGTCGAATGCATCTAAGTACTGGAACGTGTATGCGGCGATTGCTTCTTTTTCTTCTTTTGAAAGCTCATTGGCTGTGGCGATATTGGCTTCCGGCGTGGCTTTGCGAATAGTTCCCCAGGGGAATATTTCTTCCAGTTCTTCGCCGTTCCAGGTTGGTGTTTTCAAACTGTCATTCGATTCCAATCCCATCTTTTCCAAGACAGCGCCTAATGTTTTCTTCGGATCTTCCATCACATCTTCTGCTCTTACGATGTGCAGGCGATCCGGGAATTTCTCTTTGTACATGAGCGCATGATATTGATTGAGCGTCCAGCCCAGCATGTAGTGCTGCAAGGAATGCGGCACGGGGCGCTTCTTAGTATCGGCGTATGCGGACCAGGGATTGCGCACCACATGAAGAACATGCGCATTGGGCATGTCGTTGAGAATCTTTTCCGCATCGACAACGATAATCGGGCTGTAGCCTACATGCACGACTTCGCGTCCGCTGCGTTTGTAATCTTTCCAGGCTTCAAATGTAGCCTGGAAGAAAGCTGCCATATTGTTCGCCCTTGAGCGTCCGGTTCTGACAACATGCTCGACATATAGCTTTTGCCTTTCTTGATCGGAAAAATCGAAAGGCATGTGTCTGAACTTGCTTACTTTAGGCGTCAGCGCGCGCACTTTGCA
>JAYRNY010000432.1:0-2061 GCA_041911975.1 bacterium
CCATATCGCATCTTTTCGGACTTGCCGACAAGATTTCCGCCTCCAAAAACGCAGACGAAAGAAAGCTGTGGGCGAAAGCATTGAAGGACTATGCTGGTGCTCTCGGATTTACGCTTACCGACACAAGGAAAGTTGTAGACCGCAGTTCAACCGAGCAAGTCCTCGCCTTGCTTTTGCAACTCCGCCAGGATGCGCGTGCCAACAAGGACTTCAAGACTTCCGACTTAATCCGCAATGAGCTGGCGAAAGCCGGAATCAGCGTAATGGATACAGCCGAAGGTCCTACCTGGGAAAAAGCGTAGGTAGAAAACGCAATCAGGAAAGCAAGAAAAAGGTCATGAAGTCGGACATCAAGAAAGTCGAAACCAGCTGCAACAACTGCGGCTCGACTGATGCTGAGCTGATTACGACCGGTGTCGAGCACGAGTACAACAACACGACGAACGACGTATTCAACGTCGTTCGTTGTCGCAAGTGCGGGCTGGTTTATTTAAACCCGCGGCCGGATATTTCGGAACTTTCGACAATCTATCCGCCCAACTATTACGCCTACAGCCTTGAAGAAGGCTACGACGAAAACCAGCGCCAGAACTTCTATTACAAGTACCGCTACCAGCAAATTCTGCGCGGGCTAGAAGCCTGCCTGCACTTTGTTACCGCACCAGATCCGGTGCGCATACTCGATATCGGTTGCGCAGATGGTCATATCTTGAACTGGTTCAGAAAGGTCAGAACACGGCAAGTGGAAACATACGGCGTAGACATGAATAAAAACGCAATTGAGAAAGCGAACGCCGCTGGGCATAAGGCTTATGCCGGTCGTTTCGAAGACGTTGATTTGCCAGAAAATTATTTTGATTTTGTCTGGGCAAGCCATGTAATCGAGCACGTCCCCGATCCGAAAGCATTCGCAGAAAAAGTGCGGCGCATTTTGAAACCAGGCGGAATCTTCTGGTTCTGGACGCCGAATATAAACTCAGTAGACGCGAGAATGTTCCAAAACAAGCACTGGGGCGCCTATCACTTCCCGCGCCACTGGGTGTTTTACGATCCAAAATCAGTAAAGGAACTGGCAAGACTGACAAATTTCGAGCTGGTGCATTTGGAGTTTCAACCAAACGCAATCTTCTGGGTGTGGACAATGCACTCGATGATGAAAGCAAATCCGCTATTGAAACCTCTTGCCGATCCGCTCTTCCCGCCCATCGACTGGGCAAAAACAAGTTTTGGAAACCTGGTACGGAACGCTTTCTTCGCCATCACAGACATGGTTATCAAAGCTGCCACCGGCGAAACATCCAACATGGGCGTCGTCTTCCGCAAACCCGATAAGCCGTAGGGGCGACAGCATCCGCCGCCCGCCGCACACAACTACAGGAAGCCGGCTGTAACACCGGCTCTCTGGTTTTTGCGCGAAACCGAAACTTGCTACCCTTGCTAGACCTGGATAACAGGCCATTTCTTGTGTGCGGACGGGGTAGTGAGTATGCGATTACTTTGCCAGGCAACACATAAAAGTTGCGTGAAAAGTCTAGGCTTTCGCCCGCCATTCCTTCTGCGTAATTCTATAAAGCACATGCGGTTTGAGACGATGTCCATCTTCAAGAGCAGGATGCATGAAGTCGTTTTCTTGATCGCGCCACATAGAAATTTTTTCCATGACGCGAATTGACTTTGAATTTAATGCTGCTGTAAATGCCACAATCTCATTCAGATTGAAACGCTCAAAAGCATCTCTCAATGCCTCTTGCGCGCCTTCCGGTGCATAGCCCTTGCCCCAATATTGTGGTGCCAATCGCCATCCGATTTCAACGCACGGCATGAACTTCGCTTCAAAGGACGGACGCCCCAGTCCAATAAAACCGATGAAGTCTCCGGTTTCTTTTTCCTCCGCAGCCCAGAAACAGAAACCATCCTCGGCATAGCGGCTCTTTACACGCTCCACCATTGCCGCCGTCTCTTCCCGCGTCATCAGTTTCGGAAAAAATTCCATTACCCGTGGATCAGCATTCATTGCAGCAAAAGGCTCGAGATCCGAATCCTTCCAAGGTCGCAGAATCA
>JAYRNY010000433.1:0-2403 GCA_041911975.1 bacterium
CAGGATCGCGCATGGGAACAGGTGTGACGCGCCCGGTCTCTTTCAATATGGTGACAACTTGTTTGAGATTTTCCGGCGGATTCTCGGGGATAGCGATCTTATATATCTGCGTCTTCTGGTGAGCGACTGCCCAGGCGCTATATATTCCCGCGCCGGTCATCAGTATTGGATAGATGACCATAGGAATGAGCACGGAAAAGATCAGTACGTCCGGCACGCGAAATATATAGAGAAGCTCTTTGCGGACGACGGTAAGCAGATCATGGAGAAAGTCATTCATTTCTATAGACCTTTCTCACAACCTTTACTATGTCCCTTGATCGCCAGAAATTGTCCAACTTTGCTCAGCTAAAACTTTTTACTAGTAAACATATTACGCAGAATGCCGCATTTAATCTATTTGGAGCACTATTTACAGCTCGATAGTTATGTTTTTGAGGCAACAGGTGGATATCTAGTATATCCAATTGGTCGGAGGATCATGCGCGATCTTCGTATCGATCCGATCTGATCGCATAGCGACAAAGATCAATTGCCAGGTTTCGGCTTGAAGTGTACTTTTAAGGTGTCGTTATCCCAATACGGGCCGATCTTCAAACAGATCAAGCTGAGCATTCAGCAACTACCAGGGATTCGTTGCAAGGACAAACTCGAAAGCTTCGCAAAGCAGTTAGTTCATCGCAATGAGTCTGGTGGGGGAAGTGTGGTGCAACTCCACCGCTGTCCCGCAACTGTGATCGAAACTGAACTAGAAAGCGCGGTTTTGAAAGTCAGACTACCCACCTGAGTGCTTCTATGTGACACCTCTTCGCGGCAAAGAGGATGCGTCAAAAAAAGAGGAAGTAATTCTTCTCCTTGGACCATCCTTCTGGTTCCGTGAGCCGGGAGGTTTTTTTCTTATACGCCGACAAGTACCTGGAGTCGATTCATGAGTCAGACAACAACAGCAGCGAAGTTACCCGAAGCCGTTAGCAATCAGCTTTCACTTTATAAAGTCGTGCGCAGAAACGGCAGCGTCGTTGAATTCGAACCATCGAAAATTCAAGTCGCAATGACGAAAGCGTTTCTTGCTGTTGAAGGTGAAGCCGGTGCGGAAAGTTCGCGCATCAAAGATATCGTCGGCAAAATCACGAATCAAGTTGTGGAAACACTGATGAAGCGCTTGCCCGATGGTGGCGTGTTGCACATCGAACACATTCAAGATCAAGTTGAAATCGGTCTGATGCGCTCCGGCGAGCATGAAGTCGCCCGCAGTTATGTTCTATACAGAGAAGAGCGCGCCAAAGAGCGCAGTGCCAAGCACGGTGAAGAGAGTGGCACACACACAATCACCGTAATTGGTGGCAATGGCAAAGCCAAGAAATTGGATGTCGCCGAACTCAATTCGATGATCAAGGATGCCTGTGAAGGTCTTGGTGAAGCCGCTTCCCCAGCCAATATCGTCGAATCGACTCTGTCCTCTCTTTATGATGGCGTCAGCGAAGCCGAAGTGATGAAGTCGGCAATTTATACCGCCCGCACATTGATCGAAAAAGATCCTGTTTATTCATATGTAAGCGCGAGACTTTTGCTCGAACAAATTAGAGAAGAAATTCTCGGCGAACGTGTTGCTCAAAAAGACATGGCTGAGAAATATGCCGCTTACATGCACGTTTACGTCGACAGAGGCATTGCCGCAGGACTTCTGGATCCCAAACTTGCTCAATTCGATCTGGACAAAATCGGCAAAGCGATCAAACCCGAGCGTGATTTGAAATTCCAATACCTCGGTTTGCAAACTCTCTACGATCGCTATTTGCTGCACACCAACGGCAAGCGTTTCGAATTACCTCAGACATTCTGGATGCGGGTCGCCATGGGTCTTTCCGTTAATGAAGTGGACAGAGAAGCGAGAGCGATTCAGTTCTACGAAGTTCTTTCCAGCTTCGACTTCGTGTCTTCGACACCAACTCTCTTTAATTCCGGAACGCATCGCCCGCAACTGTCGTCGTGTTTCCTTACAACAGTCAAAGATGATCTGGCAGGCATTTATGATGCTCTCAAAGAGAATGCGCTGCTTTCGAAGTTCAGCGGTGGGCTGGGCAACGACTGGACTTCTGTTCGCGCTCTCGGTGCTCATATTCAAGGCACCAACGGCAAGAGCCAGGGCGTCGTGCCTTTCTTAAAAGTCGTCAATGACACTGCAGTCGCCGTTAATCAAGGTGGAAAACGAAAAGGTGCAGTTTGCTGCTACCTGGAAAGCTGGCACCTGGATATCGAAGAATTTCTCGAACTGAGAAAGAACACTGGCGACGATCGCCGACGCACCCACGATATGAACACGGCCAACTGGATTCCCGATCTCTTTATGGAGCGGGTTATGGAAAACGCCCAGTGGACATTGTTCAGTCCTGACGAAACCCC
>JAYRNY010000434.1:0-6390 GCA_041911975.1 bacterium
ACAGTCCAATTGATGCACCAGGCAATGAAACAAATTGGCAACACCCACATGACAAAACGTCCAATGAATCTTTCCAACCCCTCACCGAGACGTACTTTTTCTAAGGCCGCCTTTTCGGCAGGAACATTGAACAATGAGCTAATCTCATCTGCCTTAGCCTGTCCGGATTCATCGGTTTTAGAATCCGTCTTAGATTCTCTTCTGCCATCCGCTTTGGCAACAGTTTCACCACTCCTCATTTCCATCACCTGATCGGCGCGCGCAGCAATTTCCGGATTGTGAGTCACCATAACGAGAGTCACTTTCAAGGCCTGATGAATATCAATCAAAAGGTTGAGAATTTCCGTCTCTGTAGCTTCATCTAGATCGGCCGTCGGCTCATCTGCGAGCAATAACTTGGGTGAATTGATCAGCGCGCGAGCGATTGCCACTCTGCGCTGTTCACCGCCGGACAATTGGCCGGGAAAAGCAGCGTACCTATGAGAGAGACCGACTCGATCCAGCAAGGCATGCGCGCGCGCATAAGCTTCACGGGCGGGCATCGTGCCTGAGATCAAACAAGGCAGCGCGACATTATCAACAGCCCTCAAAGAAGGAAGCAAGCTGGCAAATTGAAAAACAAATCCCAACTTTCGATTGCGTAATTCCGCTCTGGCGGTATCATTCATTTTCCATTGATCGATTCCGTCAATAAGAATCTCGCCTTTTGTGGGACGACTGATTCCGCCGATCATGCCCAGCAACGTTGACTTACCAGAGCCAGATCTGCCGACTATAGCTAGCGACCTTCCCGCTTCCAAATCAAAGCTGACTCCCTTGACTGCTTCGACAGTACTTTCACCGGCATAATTTTTTGCGACCGAGAGAACAGAAAGCATTAACCGCCCTCGCCCTGAATTAAGATGTATGGTTCTTCGAGACAGGCCCTCCAGGCAGGCAATAGCGCGCCGGCTAAGCCAACGAAGACCGATGCGGTCGCACAGCAAAGCGCCGCCGCCAAAATCACGGACGCCTCCGGCCAGACAAAGTCAATATGCAGAGTCTCAAGATAGTAAACGAGCGAGCGTTGAAACAGAAGCAGCAGACCGGCACCAAATACAATGCCGGTAAGACCGCCAAGCGCCGTTGAAAAAACAGCTTCCGCCAGAAGCATACGCATAACATCAACATGCCTGGAGCCGATTGCTCTAAGCAAACCTACTTCTCGACGACGCTCTGAAATAATGCCGGAAAAGAGCAAACTGACCATAATCAGCATGGCAACCAACATCATTCCGGTAAATCCGAGCATGCCGCCAAGCAATGCTGTTGTAGCCTGCCTGGTCGATATGACTATATTGGCGCCGGTAATAACTTTTACCCCGGGCAGTCTGGCAATCGCGAATCTTGCTTGCTCCGGAGTGGCACCAAATTTTAGCTTCACCAAAATTGCCGATATTTTCGAGCGGTCGAACTTAGCCAGAGCTTCATTCGGCTCGGAGCTTGCCTCACTATTGCTGCGAGACTTCTCATTCAATTTGGAATGTAGCAACTCGACGGTCTCATAAGTCGTGAAAAATGAATCGTCCAGTGGTCCGACACCGCTGCGCCCAAGTTTTCCATAAACGTTGACTGGAAAATTACAGGGGGCTATCTCATCACCAAGCGACTCAGCTCTCCTGCTCCCTGCAAGTACATCTCCGGGTTCCATCGATTTTGCTTGATGTGACACGAGCCAAGGCTGAACAGTGAAATCTCTCCTGGGATCGAAGGCAATCAGGTTTGCCTTGCATTCCGGCATGCCAGACATGATGGGAACTTGCAAGTAAGTCTGCGGAGCAACCTCCGCGATTCCATCCAGCTTTTCAATTTCGGAAACAAGGGTCTCATTCAAAACTTCATCTGTAGGCTGTACCGTCAGCAGCGCACTAGTGATATTGACCATCGCTTTTGAAGGAACAACAATCAAGTCGGCGCCCATACGCGAAAAGCTTCTGTCCATGCTTTCCTTAATTCCGCTAGCCACCGTATACGATGCAAAGACTCCGCCGGTAGCAAGTGTCACAGCTACTACCAGCAGAGTGGTGCGCGCCGGTTTGCGAAGGACGTTTTGAAGCGCCAGGCGTGTAAACAAAAACACAGTCGCTCCAGTCCGGCGAACGGATGTTTTTCCTTCCTCGTCGAACGGCACCTTCTCTACCTCGAAAATTGAAGTCGAAGTTACAGAGTAGTGCAGCGGCTATTCTTGAGCTGCTCGACTTTGGTGGGAACAATCACGCAGTCATGGTGCCCGCCGAAATTCGGCAGGTAACCAACCGGCTCCAGAGTATCCTGCGTAAAGATAAATGCTCCGCTGGACATGCGTTGAAATCCGCTGAATATCTGAAATACGAATTTGCCGTCATAGGTGACCGCCATCGTCTGGCAATCCGGTCCGATGTTTTGGAATTTCTTGATTATTTTCCAAGTCTTCGTGTCGACTACGCAGCAACCGCTATTTGCGGGTTTCGGATAAAGAACAGAGACGAACATCTTGCTGCCATCGACGGAGAAACAAAGATGGAAAGGACTCGGATAGTCGCCCGACCAGGTGGGATCCTTGACGTATGTAATTTTCTTCCATTTACGCGGATCTTCATCTGCCGTATCGAAAACCGCCATGTTGTTCTGCTTGATGTTATTCATCATCAAGAAGGATTTTCCATCCGGCGAAAAACCGGCTTCATGCCCTACGCACTTCACATCATCAAGCTTGATTTCCCAGGTGTCCGGTCCGGAACTGACTTTGGTTACTGCAAGATTTCCGGGCGATCCCTCAGGGCAATGCAAGCAGCAGACAGGCTCCCAGTTGTGTCTGTCAATAATGATCGCGCAGGACAACATGCGAATGATCAATGCGGAATAACGGCCACCAGGATGATGCACAACTGCATCCAGACCTGTTAACGCTTTGGGATTGTCGCCTGGCAATTGGCCCGTATAAACGAGATATTCGGCCATGGGAACCATTTCCCAATCGATTTTGTTGCCCTTGCTGCCCTCCAGCTCGAATTTACCGGTCTCCTTCGCGGCATTAAGCCTTACAAGGCGAATTTTTCCTCCCTTAGACCAGTTTTCTTCCATGCCACCATTCGGATTTGCACCAATCCAATCAGCACGAAATGCCATTTGCACTTGCGTCTTCTCATTGCCTACGGCACGATTGAAAAAGGCGCAAACATCTTTTTGTCCATCTGCTCCTGCAAAACCGGAAGCATCCGGAAAGATCGTTGTGTGTACTCCCAACCCGACACCAGTCGTTTCGGCGATGTCTTCCATCAAGTTCATCGATTGCCCGTCGTATTGAACGCGGTAAATGTGGTTTCCCATTCCCCACTTGCCGGTCAATCCACGTTCTTTGATGCGAGTCGGCAGTCCGTAAATCATCACGTTGTCTCCGCCCTGAGTAGAGTTGAGAAACTCAAAGCCCTTGTACGGATCGGCAGACGGATATGCGGCCAGATGGTGCGATATCGGGCATGAGTCGCCGTAATTCCAATAGCTGATCCAAGCCAGCGTGCGTCCGGAGTTTAAATCCACAGCGTGGGTACCGCCGCCCAATTTTTGAGGTGTCAAGTAGATGTACTGTCCGAGCTGCTCGAAAGATTGCTTGAGATTGCCGGCATTGACGATTTCTGTACTGGCCGGCAGTTCGTTAGACCCAACCCCGCCAGCGCTCCATTTGTTGAAACCTTCGCCCGCTTCAGACAGCAACTTGCGCCCGAATACCATCCCAGCCGCGCCCAGTGCCGCTGCTCCCAAAATCCTTCTGCGGCTGAATACTCGAGACATCGGTCGCCTCCTTTTAAAATCCACTTGAAATCAGTGATAAAAGATATATTCTTGCACAATTCCACATTCAATAAATTCGATATATTTGCAGCACTGTTGTTGCAGAGTGCTGTCAAATAAACTTCTTTTTCAGGCCCAATCGCGTTTTAACCAACATGGTCCGCTTATGATCTAACGCGAACATCACATCTGGATCCCCGGCCCATCTCATGCAGACCCTTCCGACGCAAATTCCCCAACTGCGCGAAATAGTCGCGAAACACTGGGGCATTAGAGAACTGCGCCCATTGCAAGAGCCGGCGATGTGCTCCGTGCTAAAAGGGCAAGATTCTCTCGTAGTCTTGCCGACAGGTGGGGGCAAGTCTTTGTGCTTCCAGGCACCGGCGGTGCTGCGCGGCGATACCACGGTGGTGATATCGCCACTGATATCACTGATGAAAGACCAGGTTGACGGTCTGATTGCCTCCGGCATCGCGGCGATTCAATTAAACAGCTCGCAAACACCGGAGGAAAGGCAGCAAGCGGAAAAGAACATTCTGAATGGCAAAGTACGCTTGCTCTTCGTCTCGCCCGAGCGCCTGGTGATGACGGACATGCAAGATATCCTGCGCAAGATAGACGTGCGCACTTTTGCCATTGATGAAGCGCACTGCATCAGCCACTGGGGTCACGACTTCCGCCCTGAATACAGGCAGCTGCGCTTACTAAAGTCGATGTTTCCCAGAGCTTCAGTGCATGCATATACGGCTACGGCAACGGAACAGGTGCGAACAGACATCATCCAGCAGCTCGGCTTGAAGGATCCGGAAATTCTGGTCGGCAATTTTGACCGCTCCAATTTGACATATCGCATCATTTCCCGCCGCGGCAGTTTGCTAAAGCAAGTGCTTTCCGTTATCGATCGTCACAAGAAAGAGGGCGGCATAATCTATTGCATCCGCCGAGCTGAAGTTGATGAATTGACGAAAGACTTGAAAGCCGCCGGCATTAAAGCAATGGCATATCATGCCGGGATGACGGGGCAAGAGAGAGCGGAAACACAAGAGGCGTTCTCGGAAGAACATTGCGATGTAGTGGTAGCGACTGTTGCATTCGGAATGGGCATCGACCGCTCCAACGTGCGATATGTACTGCACACGGCGATGCCGAAATCGCTGGAAGCTTATCAGCAAGAAACAGGGCGGGCCGGTCGTGATGGATTGGAAGCTGAATGCGTGTTGTTGCATTCGGGTGCTGATGTTTTCACATGGAAAGCAATCATGCAAAAGGCCGCTCTGGAACAAAAACAGAATCAAAAGCAAAATCAAAGCCAGTACGACTATCAGGACAACGACCTGTCATACCTGGAGGCTGCATACGAACACCTTCATTTGATGGACAGATACTGCCGTGGTGCCGCCTGCCGCCATTCACTTCTTGTCGCACACTTTGGGCAGCTCTATGACAAGGGAAATTGTGGTGCCTGCGACATGTGTCTGGGGGAAACAATCGAAGTTGATGGTGCGCTGGTAATCGCGCAGAAAATACTTTCCTGCGTGGCGCGGCTGAAAGAACGATATGGAATTGGTTTTGTTGCCGCTGTTCTGCGGGGAGATAAGACGCAGGAGATTCGCGACCGGGGCGGCGACCAGGTCAGCACCTATGGTCTCCTGAAGGACTATCACGTCAATGACTTACGAGACTGGATGTATCAGTTGATAAGCCAGGAAGTGCTGGTTCAAGAAAACCTCGACATGGGATACGGAAGGTCGGTTCCCATTCTAAAATTGAACGGTGGCTCATGGCAGGTGATGCGCGGGCAACGCACTAATATTCGACTCTTAAAACCAGCCGAGCGAAAAAAGGGCGAACGAGCAAAACAGTCCAGGGCGGAAACAGGATCTTGGGACGGCGTCGATCGCGATCTCTTCGAGAGCATGCGCGAATTGCGCAGGCAGCTCGCAGATGATAGACGAGTGCCGCCGTACATCATTTTCCCTGACAGCACTTTGCGAGAGCTCGCTCGCATTCGCCCGTCGACTCTGGAAAAAATGCGCACGGTAAGCGGTATCGGCGACTCGAAGCTGCGCGATCTCGGTCAAACTTTCCTTGATTTGATTGTTACACACTGCCGAAATGCAAAACTTTCGCTGGACGCGGTCTGATATGTCGGCATGATGAGCTTTAAGATCATAAACTCCACCATCGCTCCATACTTGCGAATATTGATTGCTCCAGCATTGAGCTTTTTTTTGGTTTTCATTCTGCTCTTCGATTTCGCCAGTCCCGTCGAAGCAAAGAGACATCACTCATCGCGCACCGAAAACTCTGCAGCGGCTTCTGATACAGAGCTGAAGGATGCAATTGCCGAGGATTTCTCAAGTTATGAGTATGAGAATGTCTTAGATAAGTACAACAAACTCACAGCTGAGCAGCAAAAGGATCCGGAGACAAGTTATCTGGCTGGTTTTTGTTTTTTACGCGTCCACGACTTCATTTCAGCCGACAAAGCGCTTCACATTGCAAAGGACGGCAATTTTGAAGCATGGGATGCCTTTCCTTCGGTAGAGCAGTTGCTCGAACGAGTCGAGACCATGAAGA
>JAYRNY010000435.1:0-5436 GCA_041911975.1 bacterium
GCCGAGCTTTCTCAACCAGGTGCCCATTTCGGACTGGAATATCTGAATGCAGCCATTAACCGGATCAGCGGCATAAGCCACGCCGGTCGAGTCGACTGCAATGCCGGTCAAGCCGGACTCGCCACCATGCACGTTCTTGAATTCGTGCATGAAAACTCCGGATGCGTCATAGACGCGAATGTAATGATCGTTGGCATCTGTTACATAAATGCGTCCCCGTCCGTCGAAGGCCAGGCCGGAAGGCTTTGTGACGCTGCCTCCACGCGTGCGCGAATCCTTGGCGTCGGGCAACTGGGCAAGATCGCCCGACCAGCGCCCGTCTTTGGAGAAGACGGAAAGCTTGCGAGTGGATGTGTCAGCAACGACGAGACGCCCGGACCAGAAGGCGACGTGCGCCGGTTCTCCAAATGGCGACTGCTCTTTTCCGCGCGTTGTAATCGAGCGCAAGAACTTTCCTTTGTTCGGCGTTATGCCTGCTAGCGATTTCGATGCAGTAAATGAATCGGTTTGCCCTTTGGGATCAAAGGCACTGCCCGCCGGCGCGTTTACTGAGCGAAAGTCGCTGGTAGAGCCCCAACTGGAGGCGCCTGTGCTCGGATTATCGGAAAGATCGGGAGCGTTTATCGCCTGCGGAGATGGCTGAAACGGTCTTGCGGCAGAATCAAAGGAACCGCTTTTAGCGACGCCTGCCTGGTCGGAATAGGCGCCGCCGGGCGCAGCCGAGGGCAAAATGCCGCTGTGTGAGCCGGTTGCCTCGCTGTAGCCGGGCGGACTGTAATCTGCAGGAAGCGCATCGAGGTTCTCGGCGGTGCGCTGCCCGACATTCATGTTCTTGTGCGCCGCATCGGCGCTGTCTGCCAGACTGGAAGCGAAGTCCCTGGCAAAGTCTCTGACGCTGCGGTATCTTTCGCGGGCGCGCTTGCGCATTGCCTTTGCTACACAGGCCGACGTTTCTACATTGATTGACGTATTAAGGATGTGCAGCGGCTTCTCTTCCTTAGATACGATTTTGACGATGGTGGCGGCTATGCCTTCGCCGGAGAAGGGTATTTGTTTGGAGAGCGCCTCGTAGCTCACAACGCCGAGAGAAAAAATATCGGCCCTGTGGTCTACGTTTTTCGCATCCTGCAGTTGCTCGGGCGAAACATAAGCCAGGGTGCCCAGCATGACGCCGGTCTTGGTCAGCTTGGTCTCTTCGAAATCAACAGCGCGAGCGATGCCGAAGTCGGTAATTTTTACGCGGCCGTCTTTCAGAATGAATATATTATCCGGCTTCACGTCCCGGTGTACTACATTCATCGTGTGGGCAAAATCGAGGGCCTCGGCAACCTGACTCAAATAGGGCCAGTACTCCTGGGGCGACATTGGCGCTGACCGTGACTCCAGTTCGCTCTTCAGGCTGTGCCCTTCCAGGAATTCCATTACATAGTAGTAGTTGTCGCCTTCGACCTCCACATCGAAGACTTCGACAATATTCTGGTGGCTCAAGCGCTTGACTGTGACTGCTTCACGCTTGAAGCGGTCACGAAACTCCCGCATTTTCTCGGGAGAGATATTCTCCATGACCAGTCTTTTGATCGCCACCAGACGATTCTCTAAGGGGTCATGCGCCTGATAGACGATGCCCATCCCCCCACGACCGATTTCCGAGAGGATTTTGTATCGGCCGAAGTCCGGCGTCATTTACGTGTCCCTATTCGACGGAGAAAACCATTTCAGTTTTGCCGAAGGTCAACTTGTCGCCTGGGAAGATTTGCTTGCGCTCCTGCAGCACTTCACCGTTGAGCAGAGTGCCGTTTGTCGAGCCGAGATCTTCTACCCAGTACCCGCCCTGCATTTGCAGGACCCAGGCATGGTGCCGTGAAACATAATGATCTGTGGTTATTGAAATGTTGTTGGTCTGGTCGCGGCCGATTTTGCTAACCGATTGGGTGAGCGGATATTTTTCGGACGTCAGTTTGGCAATCAAAAACGCGGGGCGCGAGGTGCGACCGTCTTTGCGTCCAGGCACTGAGTAGAGGTCCTGCTGCTGCTGGGAGCGCGCGGCGCCGCCAAACCCGCCTTGTACCTCAGAGCTGACGCCACAGACGGTACAAGTCCCGTCTGGACTGACTACTCCACCGCATCTCGTGCACTCAGTTGTGCTTTTGGACATAAGACCGCTTACTTGCTTCCGTTGTCGGACGCTTCGTCTAGATACTGAATTACTACCACGGTTACATTGTCCGGGGCTCCACCGTCAAGAGTGAGCTTAACAAGGTCCTCGCAGACTTGTTCAGGCTCCTCGCGCTCGGCGCAGACTTCTCCGATTTGCTCATCTCTCAAAACTGTGGGCAATCCGTCAGAACAGAGTACTACCCAGTCTCTTGCTTTGAGTTCAACCGGTGTATGGTCGATTTCCACACGCTCTTCGTGTCCGAGGCAACGCGTGATTAAATTCTTGTAAGGATTGATTCGGGCTTGCTCCTCGGTCAATCTGCCCGCTCTCACCATCTCTTGAACTACCGAATGGTCGTTGGTCAGAAGAACAGGCTTTCCGTCTCTCAAAAGATAGGCACGTGAGTCACCGACATGGGCGATTTCCAGTGCTTCTTCCGATTGGACGCCGACCACTATAGTCGTGCCCATCCCCCTGACGGAGGCATCTTCTTCCGCTTGCTGCCAGACGGATTGATTGGCCAAATTAACCGTTTCGAGCAGCCATTTTTGAATATCGGAGCGTCCGTTTTGCGGAGGAGGATTATCAGTCCATTGTTTTTCAACAGCTTCCACTGCCAGTTTGCTGGCTTTTGCTCCGCCGACCGCGCCGCCCATGCCATCGGCAACCGCGAACACACGAAGGTCCGGGCTCACGTAGTAATTATCTTCGTTCCTCTGCCGTTGGCAACCGGCATCAGTCCGCGCAGCCGCACGCCATTTGAGCTTCGTCGTCAATCTCCGCTGCCCCCTTGAGAATCCGGTTTGTCGAACCGTGTTTTCAAGCTAACCGGTGTCACTAAATGCCACATTATAATTGCCACCATTACACCATTTCCAATCAAGAAATAGGGGGCCAACGGCCTAATTTCAGTAATCTGTGTTGACCCAATATATGCCAGGTCGAAAACACAAAGAGCTGCTGACAAAAGGCTTAAGCCAAGCCGTTTGCGCTTATTCGCCTGCAGAGTAGTTTCCAGCAGCTGCAATCTTTGGCTGAGATTGGCAACCTGGCTTTTCAATTGACGATCGGCTGCCTGTGCTTCTTTTGTGCTTGCCTCTAAAGCTTTTTGGGTGCCACTATTGGTAATGCGAGTGCCCTTCTTTAGCGCGTTTTGATTAGATTGGGGCAGATCATGAGTGCCGGAAACTTTGGAAAGTGACTCTTCAAGTAAAGTTACGTTACCGCCGTAGAAGAGACGCAAGAGCGGAACCGCCTGTTGCGGACGATTCATGATCCACTTCTTGAGAGCTGGTTTAGCTGCCTCGACGAAGCTGAAATTAGGCTGCAAAGTCCTGGCGATTCCTTCGATTGTCGAGCCTGCTCTCAAGAGATATGCAAGAGATGGCGGTAAGCATAGCGATCGATCGAGCGCGATTTGATCGATGTCGTTTTCAAGATCCGTGAAGTCGAGATCCTTCACTTCCCTGCCGGCGTAATAGTCGATGAAAGGTTTGACAGCGCGCTCGATGGGAGCGGAATTGGCGCCTTCTTTAAGAATTCCCAACTTGCGGAAATTGGCGATCAAGTCTTCGGTGTTTTTTTGAATGACTGCCGATATGCAGCCGGTGATTGCTTGTCTTTGCTCGTCTGAAATCTCCCCGACCATGCCGAAATCGTAGATGACCAGCCGCCCTTCATCATCCACCGCCAGGTTGCCTGCATGCGGATCGGCATGGAAGAAGCCGTGCATCAGCACTTGTTCCAGATAGCAATTGACCAGTTGTTTGCCCAGGCGCGGCAAGTTTACGTTGCGTTCGAGCAATTCTTTCACTCTGTCTATCTTCGTACCCTTTAGATATTCGAGAGTGAGAACCCGTCGCCCTGTGTATTTCCAAAACACTCTGGGCACGCGAATGTCCGGGAAGTCTCTGAGTACGCGGCGCAGTCTGTCGCAGTTTCGACCTTCCTGAATGTAATTGACTTCGCAGAAAAGATTGCGCCCGAATTCGTCGGCCAGCTCATACCAGCCATCCCAGTCGGCGTGTCTTTTGAAAAGAACACTGCCCAGCCTGATTAGAAAGCGCATGTAGCCCAGGTCTTGATAAAAGCGCTGGCGCAATTGCGGTCGTTGCACTTTGACAGCCACTTCAGTGCCGTCCTTGAGGCGTGCTCTGTGCACTTGCCCGACCGATGCCGAGGCAATCGGCTGCTCTTCGAAATTTGCGAAGAGCTCATCGGGAGAGGCTCCCAGATCGCGCTTGATTGTTTGCTTGACCGTCTCGAAATCAAATGGAGGCACTTGGTCTTGCAGAAGAGACAGTTCGTCGGCAATTTCTACTGGAAGCGCATCTCTTCTAACGGAGAGAAACTGACCTAGCTTGATATAGGTTTCGCCCAGCTTGATGCATGTTTCCTTCAGCCTGACTGCCCGCTCCTTTTGTCTGGCTTCCGACTCTTCGGCAGTCTTGGGCGGATGCATCTTGTCCGAAACGCTCGCATACGTGAAGACGAGCATGGTCTTAAGCATGCTGTAGAAGCGGGCGTCTTGAATGAGATTGCCGACTTTTACCGAGCGGTCGGCTTCAGCAGGGTCATAAGGGCTGAATGACTCAACCGAAGATGACTTACGGGACAAGAGCGGAAAGGGGCTGCCGGCATAGGCACGAATTTCCGTGCTGGGGCTGCGCTGCGGCGACTTTTGATCAGAGATTTTCAGCTCCGTGGTCTTCGTCTTCTTGGCGACGCCATCCTCACCCTCGGGCTTTTTCCCCGTGGTTCGCTTGGCCGGAGTTTTTGCCGGTTGGTTGTCCGCGGAATCAGAATGATCAGATGGATCGTCGGGCCGACTCACAGAGCATGTCCCCGGGGCCGTGAATTAGAGTGTTTATCGCTTGAGAAGCGTCTTAGACACTAACTTTCATCGATTTGAGTTCGGAAATTTCCGCGCGCAGCGTGGCGATTTCAGCTCTCAATTCGTTGATTTCGGTGGTGTCGCCCAGGGCGCCCAGTGAAAAATCGGCGACTTGTCTGCGGATGCGTTCGCGCACCTGACTTTCCAAAACTTCGGAACGTTGCCAAATGTTTTGCGAAACCTCGCTGGCGATTTCCTTGGCCCGGTCTTTGTATTCATGGACGCGGTCAGAGCCAGTCGATCTGTATTCGCCTGCTTTGGCGGTCAGGGAGTCGAGAGCGTCTTCGACCCGTTCGCGGGCGACTTCGAAGGCAGCTCTGCCCAGGAAAAACAATTTGATCATTGGCCGCAACACGTAACTAACCTCCAAGCTTCAGGACGAGCC
>JAYRNY010000436.1:0-3837 GCA_041911975.1 bacterium
ATTGATGCCGTAGATATCGATCCGCAAATCATCAATATTGGAAAGGACTTCAATCCAGGACAACCTTATGCAAGCGATAAAGTAACGAGGATTTGCGATGACGCAAGGCACTATTTCAATCACTGCAAAAAACAGTACGACATGGTGCTCTTCTCTCACCTTGACTCGATTTCCGCAATCGGTCAGGGAGGCTCGGTGCGCGTCGACAACTATGTATATACGACAAACAGTTTTCGTCAGGCGCTTAAACTGCTGAAGCCTGACGGTGTGATGGTGATTTCTTTCTGCACGAAGAAAGATTGGTTCAAGGACAGAATTTTCGCGACCTTGAAAGAAGCGGCCGGCTATTCACCCCTCATGGTCAATGATTTGCGCAGCGCCTGGCTGATACCGAACACATTCTTTGCATTGGGCAAGGGCGTTCAAGAAAAAACTCTAGATGTTCCAAACCTTGATACCAAGGCTTTTTCCATAGTCAAAGACTACAATCCTCAGAACGTGCACATTGTTACCGACGACTGGCCGTTTCTCTATGTCACGACAGAGAAGATCGATCTTCCTTATTTGCTGGTCGTGCTCGAAGTGATTTTGATCAGCTTGTTCGCGGGGCGAAAGGTTGTTTTTGGCAAATCGACAAATCGTGACTGGCAGCTCTTCTTCATGGGTGGTGCCTTCCTGCTTTTGGAACTGCAATCGATCTCTCGATTGTCGCTTCTCTATGGTTCTACATGGCTGACTTCGGCGATTGTAATCAACGCCGTATTGTTGATGATCTGGTGCTCGAACCTGATCGTGATGAAGAAGAGCAATTGGCTGGCTAATAATGTAAACCTGCTCTACGCTGGGCTTTTCATCACCCTGATCGTGAGCTGGCTCATACCGGTCGGCACTTTGGTTTCTGGCGACAGCGGCGTGCTCAATTATGCTCTAGTGACTCTAGTGACTAGCTTGCCGATGTTCATGGCCGGCTTGATTTTCTCGACCAGCTTCAGATCTTCGGAAAGCGCGAGACGCAGCCTTGCCTTCAACCTGCTGGGCGCGGTGTTCGGCGCGTTGCTCGAATACCTCTCGACCTACATCGGCGTAAGCGCATTGGTTATCGTGGCAGCTGGACTATATCTCTGCTCGTGGCTCTTTTACCGCAAAGAACCCATTTCGAGTGCCTCTACATCTTCAGCGCAAGCGTAGGCGCGCATTGTATGCGCCCTCAAAAAAAGGGGCGCAAGACGCGCCCCTTTACGGTAGTCAGCAGAATAGCTTTTATCGTGCGTACATGTTCAACGGACTCAGTCCGACGGCGAGCATTGCGTTGTTAGGCATTACCGTGCCGGCGATTACCGTCTGAGGAATTGCAGGTTTCGGCACTCCAGGCTCGAAAGTTTCCCGGCTGGGAATTGAGTGAGAACCGGAAGTTGACTGTGATCTTCTGCTTTCCTTTTGCAAACTATTTCTCAGATCTCCGTCCGGAATACTGCAGTCCATCAAGAGCTCTTCAATGCTCTTCGGTCTTTGATAGCCTTCGAACTGTTCGGCCTGTCTGTCCGCCAAGCCGGTCAGGCTGATGGAAAGCTGCATTACTTCTTCGACGTTGTGACAGGGCAGCATGCTGGCCATTACTTTGCCGCCGCCGCATTGCGCAAGATACTTCAGTCCTGATTCGTAGCTGGTTTGCACCCAGCCATCGCTGAATGAATACACGCCGACGATATGTCCGCCGAAGATGTATACCATGCAAACTGCCATGTCCTGCTGGTTGTTGACTACGATGCAGCCTGGCATATTGCTTCTCATGAGCATTTCGCAAGACGATTCAAAAATTTGCTCGGCGCTGAGATCCGGAGCGAACATCAGCGAGTTGCCGTGGAAAAGAGCACCGGCGGCAAGCACGAGATCTTCCGGTAGCATGTATGCATCGAGCAGGCTTTCCGGATGACCGAGATCGGCGACGGCTCTCTCCAGCGCTTCAAAGCCAAAGAGCTGGTGACCGAGTCTCTTGTTGCCGTAGAGGCATCCAATAACGCGCCCGCGGAAAACCATGATTGCCGCACGCGATCTGTGGAAAGGCGAGATTACTCTCAGGCAGCAGGTTTGATGATTTCCTTCGATGGACACTAAAAGCTGTTGATGTTTCAATCCGTTCGACTGATTGACTTCACGGATTTCAGACTCTTTCGGGACGGGCACCAGACCGATGGCTCTGCGGTTGACTCCTGGTGTTTCCTCGTGCCCGGACAGGATCTTGGCGATCCTCGAACTTGTATCTCTTTTTTCTTTCCAAGCGAACATTAGCTCACTCCAGTGGGGCGGGGGCTGGGA
The DNA here is from genome assembly GCA_041911975.1 of bacterium. Classification (GTDB taxonomy): domain Bacteria; phylum Cyanobacteriota; class Vampirovibrionia; order Obscuribacterales; family Obscuribacteraceae; genus QKMZ01. Next base: position 2,317 of record JAYRNY010000436.1, read on the forward strand.
AGAGGATTTCAGATTTTTCTGGGAAGACATTGTTAGATTAACAAAATGGAAGGCTCAATGTCATTCGTGGAAATACGCAATCCGGTTTTCAAAATACGTAGAAACACGTAGCGTAAGATTAGAATCCACCGATGGCGTTCTCTACGTGAGTGATTATCGGCTCCCCAAGCTCTTCTAAGTCTATATTTGCCGGATCGCAAATGAACGTGACTACCACAACATCAAACCTGTATTGGGTTTTGAGCAAATCGCGTTCGGCAAGATAACAGCGCGCTGATGTTACGATCTTTTGCTGCTTTTTGCGGGTTATCGAGTCGAAGCCGGATGTTTGAAACCCCGCTTGAATTCCCGAGTGACGACGGGTCTTTACTTCCAAAAAGACGTATATACCGCTCGGATCGCGACCAATGATGTCGATTTCGCCCTCTCTGCCGTTTCGCCAGTTGCTGGCGTCGATCTCCCAACCTTGTTGCCTGAGCCCGTTCGCTACCAATTGTTCGCCCAATGTTCCCAGGCGTTTTTTGCAAAGATCAGCTTCGTTACGAGCGCTAAGCGATTTCACTGTTTTCACTATGCTGCCTCAATATGTACCTCTATAATGGAATTTCCGACCAGTTTTGCTGGTCGGTTAACGATTGGCTGTTCACTGGACATTCCGGTGGGAACGCCTGGAAGCGCTGTGAACGGCTATCTATTTGTTAGACGTACATACAAAGGAAAAAGTTCAGTCATGTTAGACCTTAGATTAATCAGAGAAGATGTGGAGAAAGTAGAGAAAGCTCTCGCGCGCCGGAATGGCGGGTTCTCCGTTCGATCTCTTGTCGAGGTCGACGAAAAATTCCGCAAGGTGCTTGCTGAATGGGAAGGTATGCGCGCTCGCAGCAACCAGATTTCGGGCGAATTCAAAACCGGAAAAGTTGCCGCTGAGGACAAGGACAGGTTGAAAGCCGAATCGAGTGAACTCAAAGCCAACCTTGCCAATTCGGATAAGGAGAAGACTGAGCTGGCAGCCAGACTCGATGAGCTTTTGCTGGCTATTCCCAATATGCCGGATCCAAGTGTTCCGGATGGAGCCGACGAAACAGGCAATGTGGAGCAAAAGCGCTGGGGCGAAATTCCCAAGATTGCCAATCCAAAAGAGCATTGGGAGCTGGGTACAGCGCTGCGGTGCTTCGATTTCGAACGCGGCGTAAAGCTTTCCGAGTCTCGCTTCACGGTGCTTCTGGAGAACGGCGCCAAGATGGAACGGGCACTGATGAATTTCATGCTCGACTTCCATTCGCAGCGCGGCTACACAGAAGTATTTCCGCCCATTCTCGTCAATCGCACTTGCATGCAAGGCACCGGGCAATTGCCGAAATTCGAAGGTGACTTCTATAAATGCGCTGATGATGAGCTTTATCTTGTTCCGACATCGGAAGTTTCGGTCACCAATCTTTATCGTGATGATGTGATCGAAGAGGCTGATTTGCCGATTTTTCACACTGCTTATTCGCCTAACTTCAGGCGTGAAGCGGGAAG
>JAYRNY010000437.1:0-3419 GCA_041911975.1 bacterium
AAGAAGCCGGTAGCGACATCTTCAACGAAGTCCTACGGCTGCTCTATCAAATACAAACAACAATGAAAAATGTTGGGGAGGCGCTACGGCGCCTCCCTCCTTTTGTAGGGGCGACGCCATGCATCGCACGGTTCAAAGAAGCGAACTGCTCAAGCTCACCGCAAGCGCACAGCACCCTGGAGATGTTATCCCAATGACCAAAGTCTTCAATCCAATGCTTTTGATTGGTAATGCAGAGGAAGCCAAAGGGTACTCGCTGAACGACTTTCCGAAGCGAACGGAGCCTGGAAATGTGCTCATGTGTCCCGCAGATCACTTCACTGTGAAGACAGTTCAAAACCCATTCATGGAAGGTAAGGTTGGTAGTGTCGATCACGAGCTGGCGAAGAAGCAGTGGCAAGCGCTGAAAGAAGTTTACGAATCAATTGGCTGCGAAGTGAAGACGATTGATCCTGTTGAAGATCTCGAAGACATGGTGTTCGCTGCCAATCAGGTATTACCGGGATTGGATGTTAACGGAAAACCATACGTAGTTCTTGGTGAGATGAGAAATGCGAGAAGGAACGAAGAAGTTCCGTGGTATCGCAAATGGTTCGAGTCACAAGGTTATGCCGTTTTCTCAATTGATGAGACAATGGGCAATGAGCCGCATTCTCCATGTTTCGAAGGTCAGGGAGATGCGATCTGGCATCCTGGTCGCAAACTATTGTGGGGCGGATTTGGTTCGCGAACAGATAAGGAAGCGTATCCGCAACTAAATAAGACTTTGTGTGTCTCTATTGTTTTGCTTAGACTAGCAGATCCTCGTTTCTACCACCTCGACACTTGTTTCTGTGCGCTCGATGAAGACACAGTCATGATCTACGAAGGCGCATTCGATGCTGACGGTTTGGCATTGATCAGGCATTTCTTCAAGAATGTGATTTCCGTGAGCGAAAAAGAAGCGCTCAATTTTGCTTTGAATGCCCTTGCGATTAGAGGCAATGTGATCATTCAAAAAGGATCACCGGAGATTGTTGAAACGTTGAAGAAGCACGGATTCAAACCAATCGAAGTCGATACCAGCGAATTCATGAAATCCGGCGGCAGCGTCTTCTGTTTAAAAATGATGGTGTATTAGAGAGCCGTGTGGCTTCCGCTACCCCCTACATTAAAGCTTTTGTCTGCTGGATCGTGGATAATCTGAAAAGATAGAGCTGGTGCAGCGATTCAGGCGCTGGGGCGGAGATGGGCTGAGGTGTACAAGGGTTTGCAAAACGGAGTCAGAGGCGGCAGGCAGGTTGTCCTTGCCGTGGCTGCATCCTGGACGATCGCTGCCTGCTCGATATTCTTAGTGCCGCTGCCGGGGTTTGCGCAAACGCCGTTCGACTCAGGTGTGAAACATTTTGGACAGGGCAATTATCAGCAGGCGCTTTCATCCTTTGCTGTCGCGGAGTCAAGCGGCAAGCGCGATGCCAACCTCTATTACTACGAGGCGCTTTGCAATCAGCAGTTGAAAAACTACACCAAGGCGCGTGAGCTCTTCGAGTATGTTCGTACGAATTTCCCTCGCTCGGACGCAGCCATCTTGGCTGAGCAGGCACTGGGCGTGCAGAAAGCTGCCGCGCCTTCGGCGCCACAGCCTGCTGTAGAGGGCGCTCCGGAGACAACTACTATTCCTTTCATGCGTTTGGATGGCTCTCACATCTTTGTGAACGTGTTGGTAAATGGTCAGCAGATGACGATGATGCTGGACACGGGAGCATCTATAACGACCTTTCCGCAATCAGCTTTGACCGCGGCCGGCATCAAATTGCAGACGCTGAAAAACGCCATGCGCATCACTGGTGTCGGCGGCGAATCGACCGCTTCGGTCGGCCGCGTCATGATTCAATTCGGCGAGATCAGTCAGCCGGTGCCGATTTGCATACAGGACGACACGATACCGGGAAGCGCCTCGGAGATCCCTCTTTTGGGTCAGTCGTTTTTGGCAGCATTCAATTACGAGATCAACTATCGCAGCAACATGGTCAAACTCACGCGTATACGACCGAATGCCGTGCAACAGCCGAAGCGGGGTGTGGCTTCCTATTCTCGAGATAAAAATGTCGTGCCGTTTACTCAAGACGGACATTTAATCATCGTCACAGTGAAAGTGAACGGGCGAGAATGCGACATGATCCTGGACACCGGCGCTGATTCGATAAGCTTTTCCGATAAGTCCATGGCGGCGATTGGCATCAATGTCCCGGTCAATTCCCGCAAGCAGATTGCCGCAGGCGTCGGCGGAAAAAGGGAAGGCTACGGATTTTCGCTTGATGAAGTGGTTCTCGGCTCGGTCGTGAAAAACAAAGTCAGAGCAGGAATGGCTGCCTATTCGACTTTCCCGAAACCGCTGCTGGGAGCGTCATTTCTTGAAGGCACGGACTTCATCATCGACAACGAGAATCACGTGATTCGTTTCTTGCCGTAAACATGACTCCGTTGGGCGCATTACATGCCGCCCGGTGTCGGCGAGCCTCCGACACTCCCTATTTGACGCCATTGAGCCGCCGACGCTACAAAGGTCAGCCCGAAATGAGTTTGACGAATTTGCGTCTGCCGACTTGCAGGACGAGTTCGCTTCCTTTTTCGAATGAGACGGCGTGGTTAGGATCTTTTATTTGCTCGCCGTTGATGCGCACTCCACCTTCCTGTGCCAGGCGTTTTGCCTCACCTGAGCCTGTGCAGAGTTTTGCATCGACCATAATGCGAAACAGAGCGGTCGGTTCTTTCACCGTATGTGAAGGCATATCGTCCGGAACTTGCTTTTCGCTGTGCACTTTCGTCCAGTTGGCGAGAGCGGCTTCAGCTGCGGCTTCTCCATGGTATTGAAGAACGAGCTGGTGACCCAGTTTTTCTTTTGCGTCTTTCGGATTGCCGCCTTTTTCGAGCATCTCTTTTACTTCGTCGATTTCCTTTCCAGTGAAAGCCGATGTAAGGTCGAAGTATTTGATGATGAGCTCGTCCGGAATGCGCATGCACTTGCCGAACATATCATTCGGAGCATCTTTTAGCGCAATGTAGTTGTTGTACGTTTTGGACATCTTCTTGATGCCGTCTGTGCCTTCCAGCAAAGGAAGGAGCATCGCCATTTGAGCTTCCTGATTGTAGTGGGGCTGCAATTCGCGACCCTGCAAAATATTGAAGCGCTGGTCCGTGCCGCCTAGCTCGATGTCGGCACGGATGGCTACCGAGTCGTAAGCTTGCAGCAGAGGGTAAAAAAGTTCGTGGAAGGAAACCGGCTGTTGCTTGTCGAGCCTGTCGCCGAAGGCTTCTTTGGCGATGAGCTGATTGGCTGTGCAGGTGCTGGCCAGTTTGATCACATCCTTGAGGCTGAGCGGGTCCAGCCAGTCGGCGTTGTTGGTCATTTCGACTTTGCTCAGGTCGAGGATGAGTTC
>JAYRNY010000438.1:0-5241 GCA_041911975.1 bacterium
AGAAGTCTGTTCAGTCTTTGCTGCAGCATATTCATTTGCCCGACAGAGTCCCAGAGTGATGGTGATGAGAGTTCTTGGAAAAACATGAGTCAACGCCCTCCTATATACGGTTGACTAATTTTCAATAACGACACCTTTAAATGCGGTCGGCAAAGCTGTCGTGTCTATGTGATCGAGCCAGCGTTGCCATCTGATTTAAATTAAAACTACCGGTCGCGCTTGGTTGGGATTTCTACACAAAATTTTTATCGCTCATGCGGTTTTGAAGAGTTGGCTCTTGATTCTCTTGTCCTTGAGTCTGCTCGTTATAAGACGGCTCCGCGCTTGCTGGCGGCAACGAGTTGTTAGCGACTAGAGCAGCGCATATAAAGGTAATGGCAAGTAGATGGAGTTTCATCGTTTTTGGACTGCGGATATGGTGCGCGGTGTTCAGGCCCGCTATTGAAAAAAGGTAAATTCGGCTTTTCGGTAATTGCGCTTGATTCTCAGCTTGATTTCGCAGAAGTGATCCAGCGCGCGGACATATAAATGTATCGTGAAAAGAGACAACGACGCGCCAGTCTGGTCGCGCTGCGAGCCTGATGATTAGACTGTCTTTGTCATGAAATTAAAGAATCATTAGCGTTTCTTCTGCGCAGTGCATTGGTTCCTAAATTTTCAGTAGGACAGTTGCAACGGCGAGAGAATCAATTGACGCTACTCTCCTGCTATTCGTCTATCGAACTTCCAGGTGTAAAAAGATAGGAGGATTTATTATGGCGACAAACCTTGAAAAATTTACCAGAAAACGTGGGCTTATCGGCGTTCTGGCGTTATCGACTGGTTTGGTTTTTGGTTTGGGCGCGCTGACAGGGGTCGGGGCATTTGAAAAGTCTGATGCGCAAGCCAAGGATCAAGGTGCGCCGGTACATGTCAAAAAAGGAGAAGTGAGCAAGCCGATGCAGCGATTTGATCTCGATGCCACAATTAACAAGATGCGTGAATCGTCACCAAAGCTTAGCTTGCCTTCAAGTTTGTTCGAGCCGTGGTGGCAAACAATGTTGCATGATCCTGACTCTGACTGGCTTCTGAGAAACTTTGACATCATGTCATCTGACCATGATAAAAGATGGGCTTTCCCTCTTGGGTCTGGCGCGTATATACCGAGAGTGGATGTCGATACTTCGGATCAGTCGGTAAAGTTGTCCGCGGAAGTGCCTGGTATTGACGAAAAAGATCTGGATGTGACAGTCACCGACAATAGTGTTTCGATCAAAGGTGAAAAGCAAGCGGAGGAAGCACGAAAATCTGGGACTGGATTTCAATCGGTTGAAAGACACTACGGTTCTTTCGCAAGGACCGTAATATTGCCGTGCAAAGTTTGCAGCGATAAAGCCGAAGCTCGGCTGAAAAACGGAGTCTTATCAATCACAATTCCCAAAGCTGAATCAGAAGCAGGCGGAGGTAAGAAGCTGACGATTCGACGTGAGTAATTTAGGGAGCTGCCGGTATGATCGAAAGCGCAGAAGTGTATAAGAAAAGCAAAGCTGCAAGAGCATTTGAGTCGCACTGATCCGAAAAGTTTAAAATTCAATGAAAAGGCCGGGACTGTTCCCGGCCTTTGTTGTAAAAAAAATTCTTGGGACAGGTTCTCCGAAAACACGCTTGTCCACAATTTTATAGGGGTGGACAAGCAGCCAGAATCGATGCGTTTTACCAAGTTGGTTTCGTTTCAAAGGAGGCATTTATATGACGAAATCGCTGACCGAAAGTAGTGAAAGAACGCTTGATGTTCGGTTCGATGATAACCTGATTGTCGAAACTGATGGCGCGCATTACCAGAAATCCGATGACTATGCGAGTGACATTCTTGATGCATACTTGCGCGCAGTAAGAAAGCACAGGCTCTTGCAAAAAGAAGAAGAGTTCGATCTTGCTCGTGCCGCAAGGACTGGTGATAAACAAGCAGCGAGGCAGCTCGCAGAGAGCAATCTGCGCCTGGTGATAAGAATTGCCAAACAGTATCGCAATCGCGGTCTGAGTTTTGAAGATCTTATTCAAGAAGGCAATCTCGGGCTCTTGAAGGCCGTTGAGAAGTTCGATCCCGAGCGAGGTTTTCGCTTCTCCACCTACGCCGTGTGGTGGATCAGGCAGAGCATGGTACGAGCAATCGGTGAGAAAGCAAAGTTGATTAAGATTCCCATACCGGTAGAGCAAGACTTGAAAAAGACAAGGAGAGCCGCGCAAGTTATCCGGCAAGAGTTGGGCCGCGAGGCGACGATTGATGAACTCGTGGAACGTTCGGGATTGCCAGCTTACAGAATAGAGCAAGTTTCAAGGGTCGCGCATGAGCATGTCTCACTGGATGCTCCAGCCTGGGATGACCAGGATGACTCATTACTTGAACTGCTCAAGGACAATTCAACTGTTGACGACTCTGCAGTTCGTGAACTGATGAAAGACGAGATAGACTGGCTGATGCGCTGTCTAAATCAAAGGGAGCGCGACGTGATCGGGCTCAGATTTGGTCTTGACGCTAGCACGAGAGCGCTCAGCCTGGATGAAACAGCTTTGCATTTGAATCTCTCAGCTGAGCGAGTCAGCAGAATTGAAGCAAGAGCGTTACTCAAGCTGAGAAGAGCGGCAAAGCAGCGACACATGAATGAGTATATCGCCAGCTAGATTGAGGAAGGCAGCATAGGTATTGGTCCAGATGACAAGGCTGGGATACTCTGGCTGCGATACTGAAAGGTAAATACTCTCGATTTCTGGCGAGTATTAGAGGAGAAGTCATTATTTTACGTCCCGAAAACGCATCCCTGTCTGCCTGGGCGAAATTATAAAGAAATCATTAACACCCTTGCGAGTCCGAAAAATTTTTGCTATTTTCTCAATTGGAAGGTTCAATTTCCTTCGTTCTGATAGCCCAAATTCTGCCATATAAGGAGGGTTTGCGCAGTTAAACGGTTGAAAATTTGAATAGTTCCAAATCATGATATAGACCGGCCCGCCAGGCTGGTGTAAGAGCGAAAATGGCAGCCTCAGTGGATCTGAGGCTGCCTGTCCGAAAAACTATGCCGCAGAGATCCTCGGTTTTTCGACGGTATCTCTCGATGGCTATTTTCTTCAATCGGCATGAACGCCGGCTTTAGCTAAATAGACTGACGGAGGTATTTGCCTTATGATGAGTGCAAGATTCTATGGTGAAATACTAAGCAATTACGTGCAAGCTGGCAGCCAGAGCTGCCCTCCACGCGTGCTTGAGCAATTGGCTCACAGCGACGTAGACCGTATAAGACTCAGGGTGGCGGAGAATCCGAACACGCCAATCGACGTCTTGGAGCTGCTATCGTCTGACCGGAATGCAGATGTGCGTGTTGCGGTTGGAACCAATCCAGCTACACCGCCACACATAAGCTATGCCCTGGCATTTGATGTGGATCCAAATGTCAGGCTTGGCTTGGCTGAAGACCTGGACACTCCAGTCGAGATTCTCGATAAGCTGATGGAGGATGATAATCCATACGTCAGCTTAAGAGCCAGTGAAACCAAAGCGCTAATAGTCTCCAGTAACAAGCCGAGAGAATTTGGTTGCCATCGCTTTTTCCGCTGGGTGGCACGGGGGACCGATCAACCAGGACTCCGGTACGCGTAGACAACAGAGGAGGTGAGCGAAGATGACGCGGTTGACTTTTCTTCTCTGTTGGCTGATTCTTTCTTTGGGAATTGCTCTCGAAGGGCGAGATGCTTGCGCCGTCGATATGAGCCGGCTCAAGCAGTCAATCGGCGAATTGCGAATATCAAACACTAACGACGAGCGGGTCCATTTATCTAAGCCCGATGATGACCGACTTTTGAAAGAGATGCTGCCGCTAAGGCGGCACAAGTATCTCCGGCTGGAGTCGGATTTGGAGTGGCTGGCTGACCAAGGAGTCAGCCAGCCTGGTCGGAACGAAAGTTAGTGCTCATTTCGCCTTTTTTCTTAAGACAAGCACCAGTGGCGGTGCTTGTCTTTTTTCTGACAAGGTCTGAAGAAACACTTTCATCCAGAAGACTGGCGACTCATTGCGCAGCTTTTCAAATGCAGGATATGGGTTTTGATAAAACTCCTTGGTCGGCGAAACAGAAGGGTCGACCAGCGAGGACGAAGCCTTAGCCATGAAATTTCACCTCTATTTTACTTGGACTCTCAGCTTGGGAAGGAGCTGCTTTAGCTGCGACAGATCATCTTCTGTCCATAATGACGCTGGCAAACAAAGGATTTTGAGATTCTTGAATCGTTTGAATTTGTACTTACAGGCGGGCGTTATATTGCAGCCATGAAGCGAAAGTGAGTTAAGCGATGCGGGAAGCAAATCCAGGCAGGAATCGCCCAACTCCTGGTTGAGACCAAGACTCAAGAATGAAAGCTTTTTGAGTGTGCTCAGGTTACTAAGATCGTCAGCTTCCAAATTGCAGTTTTCCAGGATAAGTGATTCAATTGCTTCAAGCTTGCACTTTTGACTGATCAATGGTTTGATGTCATTCATTCCCTTGATTTTGAGCCACCTGAGCTGTCCCAAGATTTTCAGTTGCGACAATCCAGCCGCCGTTAGCTTTGTGTTGTTCAAATGTAGGGTTGACAAATGCGGAAGTTGATTTAGGCATTGCAGATTCTTGTCACTGAGAGCCGTATTGTCAAATCGCAACGAGGTCAATCTCTTCATGTGAGTGATATGCGGAAGTATTGCGTCGATGTCGATATAACGGTCGTCCATTACGTTGCTAACTTTTGAAGTGCTAGTGAAATCCAAGCCAGCGAGATCATCTCTTCTGAATTTATCAAACAAGCGTGGATTGTTCTTGAACTCAATTGAAGGCACAAACTGTACGTCGGCGAATCTGGGCCATTGCATCTCGCCAAGTGCTTGACCATACGCAACCCCGTTTTCATAGCTCATTTTAGGCGGAGTCATATCTCTCCGTATATTCAAGATTCGTATCTCTCCAACTGGGAAATTCGGAAACGAGAAGATAACGAATGTATTGTCTTTGCTCGAAGCGGAAAACCTCTTGCTGTCTTCGCTCAAGCGACGGAATTGGCTTTGCTCCTGTTTGTCTCCCGGTTTGACAAAATCATCAATCATTTGCGTGGCGCTGCCTTCCTTTGGTTTGCCGACCGACAGTGAAGGTGATTTCTTCGCTTCCTGTTCTCTCTCCAGTCGAGTATAGAAACAGCCAACCACAAAACCGACTGCGAATATCAAAAACGCAAGCAGTATC
>JAYRNY010000439.1:0-2780 GCA_041911975.1 bacterium
ATGGTATAGGTTCATTTAGAAACTACTTCTCCAGCTCGATAAGGAAAAATATGCATAAGTGTCCGACCTGCAAAGTGCCCCTGCACGGATGGGAAGAAGAATGTCCCTCCTGTGGGACAAAGCAGGTTGTGCGCGACAGGAAGAAATCATTTGGTGGGCAGCAAGCTCCCGGTGTTAATCCGCTGCCTTTTGTTGTCGGCATTTTCGTGTGCGGCATTGCCCTTGCTATTGCTCTAAATGGCAGCTGGATAGGTCAGGTCATGAGACGGGGACCTGAGCCAGAAGATCCGCTTGGTGGAGTTACTCAAATTCAAGCAAGACAGTTGATCGAGCAGCGCATCACTGAAGGTCTGACTGCAGTCGGAGCAAAGGCGAAGTTCAGCTGGACTGTCGGTGGACAGCCGGGGGACATTAACTCGCCAAATCCAATCGAGTTGACTGTCGATACGTCTTTGGCGGACAGAAATTCGCGACAGCAAATAATCAATCCGATCAAGGATTATATGGAACGAGCAAAAATTCCAACTCTCACGATGAATGATGCAAAGTCTCATTCAACTTGGACTTATACATGCCAGCTGCGCGCACCGTCAGCCGATGACAGTGCCGGCATGCCAGGCGACGCTGCTCCGCAAGGAAACGGCACCGCCCCGCAGCAATAGCTGTAACATCTCTCATCACTCGTTTTCCATCCTGATTTCAATTTGGATGTCATGTCCGAGAATGTCGGCCGTGACTTCGATTTCAGGATGCGTAATAATTGGTCTTCGATTTGTAGCTATTTGGTCATGCGGAGCGGTGGGTTGATGACTATATCTGTTGGTGCGGTAAATTCAAAGTGCAAGACGAATCACAGATCGCTTGTGGCGCTGACATTGTTTTTGACAATGTCAATTTTGCCGGCGAGCGCAGGGGAAAGTTCGCAAAAACTCGATCGCACGGTTTTGCCGATTGCCGAGCCGGTGATTCCGCATTGCACCACCTTGGATGCGCGTGATACTAAGCCTCCTGCCCAATTTCAAGTGAAGGCACCAGAAGGCGCACCAAATGTCTTGATCGTCCTCATCGATGACATGGGTTTTGGTCAATCCAGCGCCTTTGGCGGGCCGATTCAAATGCCAAATCTAGAAAAAATGGCCAACGGCGGCTTGCGCTACAAAGATTTTCACACAACTGCTCTTTGCTCTCCAACCAGAGCTGCCCTTCTATCGGGTCGCAATCATCATATTTGCAACATGGGCTCGATTACGGAGACGGCTACTTCTTTTCCTGGGCAGACAGGAAAGCGCCCCAACAGCGTGGCTCCGTTGGCTGAGATGTTGCGGCTGAATGGATACTCGACGTCAGCATTTGGAAAGTCGCATGAAACGGCGGCTTGGGAAGTAAGCGTGTCTGGCCCTACCGACCGCTGGCCGACCAGATCCGGATTCGACAAATTCTATGGATTCATTGGTGGGGAGGCAAATCAATGGGCCCCTACACTCTATGAAGGACTCAATCAAATTGAAACTCCCAGAGGTCCCGGCTACCACCTTGTCAAAGACATGACGGATAAGGCTGTTCAATGGGTGCAGGCTGAGAAATCTTTGACGCCGGACAGACCATTTTTCATGTATTTCGCGCCAGGCGCGACTCATGCTCCGCATCATGTGCCTAAAGAATGGATTGAAAAATACAGAGGAAAATTCGATCAGGGCTGGGATAAAGTTCGTGAGGAAACACTCGAGCGTCAGAAGAAGATCGGCATGGTTCCAGCTGATGCAAAACTCGCACCCAAGCCGGCCGGTATCAAGGACTGGGACAAATTGAATGATGACGAGAAAAAATTGTTTGCTCATCAAATGGAAGTATTCGCGGCGTATGGCGAGTTTGCCGACCATAACGTCGGCCGCTTGCTTAAGTCTATCGAAGACCTGGGGCAGCTCGATAATACGCTTGTTTTCTACATTGCCGGCGACAATGGCGCCAGTGCCGAGGGTGGATTCAACGGTCTCTTCAATGAGATGAGCTACTTCAATGGCAGCCCGGAAACCGTGCAGGAGATTCTCAGTCATTACGACGAATTGGGTGGACCGAAGTCATACGGGCACTATGCTGCGGGCTGGGCTGTCGCTGGAGACACACCTTTTACGTGGACGAAGCAAGTCGCCAGTGACTACGGCGGAACGATGAATGCAATGGCAGTGCACTGGCCAAAAGGAATTAAGGCTAAAGGGGAAATTCGCCAGCAGTTTCACCATGTAATTGATATTGCGCCGACAATTCTTGAGGCTGCCGGTGTGCCTGAGCCGAAATCGGTGAATGGTACCCTGCAGACTCCCATTGAAGGCGTGAGCATGTTGTATACATTCAACGACAGCCAGGTAAAGAGCCGGCATACGACACAGTACTTTGAGATTTTCGGCAATCGAGCCATTTATCATGATGGTTGGCTGGCCGGAACCTTGCACAGAGCGCCCTGGGAGAGGATGCCGAAATGCACTTTGGCAAACGATAAGTGGGAGCTGTATGACATAAAAAATGACTATAGCCTGTCAAATGACGTAGCCGCGAAGTATCCGGACAAGCTGAAGGAATTGCAGAGTCTATTTCTCAAAGAGGCGATCAAAAACAATGTGTTGCCTCTGGACGATCGTGTGCTGGAGCGCTTGAATGCAGAGCTTGTCGGGCGTCCTGATCTTATGGATGGACGCAATTCACTGACTGTATTTGAAGGCATGACTGGAATGACGGAAAACGTATTTATCAATGCGAAGAACAGATCATTTTCATTGACCGCG